>NZ_JAUBWA010000095.1:0-29800 GCF_036702825.1 Microcoleus sp. A003_D6
TTAGACTAAAAAAGTTGGATGGCTGGAATTTCTCAAAAATACCAGTAAGATGAATCACATCTGCGGAATGTGGGTTGAAAATACCTAAATTCAATCGACAATCTCATGGCGACGCACCTGACACTTCGGGTTCAGGAAACAAGACAAACAGTTGTTTTGTTTAAAGTCTGCTTGCTATGGCACTGGTGCGTCGCTGTCAGATTTTTGGTTTGTATTGAGGGATTTTTCATGGCGACGCACCCTACGGCTACTGCTTTGGTAATTTATAATTTGTTTAAAGTCTGCTTGCTATGGCACTGGTGCGTCGCTGTCAGATTTTTGGTTTGTATTGAGGGATTTTTCATGGCGACGCACCCTACGGCTACTGCTTTGGTAATTTATAATTGGTAATCAATCTATCTTCTTCCTTCTTCCTTCTTCCTTTTTCAAAAAACCCGACACTAACAACTTTAAATAAGTTATCAATGTCGGGCGCAAATTCAAAAAATTACCAGCAAAAGTTTAGGATTTTTTGCCGAAAACTTGTTCTTTCAAGGCTTGAATTTCTTGACCTAATTGTTGCCGGTTGGACGATCGCAGCAAATAGCGATAGACAAACCACACCGCGTATCCGATACCAATTAGCTCGAATGTGGGTGCTAGCAGGGGAATGTCGTTGAGTTCGTCTACTATCCCCAAAAGCACTTTCAAAGAGACAATCGAGGCTATAATTACACCGACAACTGTCAGGGGACTCTTGTACTGCTCGTAAAAGCTGCCGATGTAAGCGGGAAACTCTGACAAAATTGAGATAATTTGTTCTTTGATCTGCTCGGCCTGACTTGGCGGTTCTTCGGTAATTATGACTTTTGTTGTACCGATCGAACTGTCTGCTTCATTTCCGGCAGGAATTTCGGTGATGATAACGGTTGTTTCTGGTTCGTTTGATGAAGTCATTTCTCCACTCGCAATAGTTTTTTGCTGGTTGGCGGCAGGTATTTCAACTGCTGCTGTGACTGTTTCAAGAGCCGGTATTTCGACTGCTGCAACCTCCCCGTCGGTTGGTTCAAGAGCCGACACTTCGCCTGTTTCTGAAGTCGGTATTTCGACTGCTGTAACTTCCGCTGCTGGTTCGACAGTCGGCGTTTCGACTGTTTCGAGCGCAAGTTTTTCGACTTCTGAAACCTCTGCTGCTGCTGATGGTTCAACAACCGGGGTTTCGATTGTTTCAAGAGTCGGTGTTTCGACTTTTGAAACCTCCACGGATGGCTGCTCTACGGGAGTTTCGGGTGGAATTTCGGCTTTGGGTTGTTCAGGGGTAGGAGTTTCGGCCGCGACACCAACAGCCGGCAAATTCAAGCTACTAATGGCATCAAGCAAGCGGGTTTTAGCCGTTCCTCGCTGGTGAAGGATTACCCAAGATTCTATCAGGTCGGGGCCGTGCATTGCACCTGTCAGAGCGGCTCTGAGCGATCGCATAATTAGCCCTTTGTTAAGATTTTTCTCTTTACTGAGCTTTTTAGTGATTTTCTGAGCTTCCCCTGATGTCAGGGACGAATGAGTTTCCATCGCTTCTACAACTGCTTGTAAAGCCTGTGCAGCCCTTGGTTGCTGCAACTGTGCGAGTGCTTCTTCTTCGTATTCCACCGTGGTGGAGAAGAATACTTTACACATATCCACAGCATCGGTTAAGCGAACGAGACTCGGGCCGATTAAAGCAGCTATTTGTTCGAGCCAGGGGCGATCGGCCTCCGAATCAAATTCATAACCGGCTTTCTGCCAATAAGGTATCAGCAAATCTGTCAATTGCGGCACTGGCATTTTGTGCAGGTATTGACTGTTGAGCCAATTGAGTTTATCCCAATCAAATTTTCCACCGGCTTTGTTGACTCGATCGAGGCTAAATACAGCCGCAGCTTCCGACAAGGTAAATATTTCTTGCTTTGAATCCGGGGGAGTCCAGCCCAGCAAAGTCATGTAATTAACTAGAGCTTCCGGGACGTAACCCATATCTTTGAAGTCAGAAATCGAGGTTACGCCGTCGCGTTTAGAAAGCTTTTGCCCTTGCGCGTTTAAAATCAGCGGCGTGTGGGCAAATTCTGGGATTGTCGCGCCCAAAGCTTCGTACAGCAATATTTGTTTCGGAGTATTGCCGATGTGATCTTCGCCGCGGATGACGTGGGTGATGCCCATGTCGATATCATCTGCGACTACGGCGAGGTTGTAGAGGGGTTGGCCGATAACGCCGCCGCTGGATGCACGGGCAATTACCATATCGCCGCCGAGGTCGCTACCTTTCCAGGTTACGGTGTCGCGTACCGTGTCGTTCCAAGCGATCGTGCGATCGTCCTCAATGATAAAGCGAATTACCGCTTGCCGCCCTTCGGCTTCAAAAGCTTCTCGCTGTTCGGGAGTGAGGTTGCGGTGGCGGTTATCGTAGCGGGGGGCCTGTTTGTTGGCTTTTTGTTCTTCCCGCATCTGGTCTAGTTCTTCCGGCGTGGTGTAGCAGCGGTAGGCGAGTCCTTTGTCTAGAAGGGTTTGGACTGTTTGGCGGTAGGTTTCCAGACGCTGCGACTGAAAACTCGGGCCTTCGTCCCACTCCATACCCAGCCATGTCAGTCCTTCAAGGATGTTATCGGTGTATTCGCTTTTAGAACGTTCTACGTCTGTGTCTTCTACCCGCAAGATGAATTTTCCGCCTTGGTTGCGGGCAAACAGCCAGTTGAATACGGCGGTTCTGGCGGTACCGATGTGTAGGTTTCCGGTGGGACTGGGGGCTAGACGGACTCTGACATTCATGTAGATTTTTGCTTTTAGATTGGGGGCGATTTGCTGGTTGGGGGAATAGCTGATGTTTAAGACTTTAAATTTTATTATATTTTGTTGCCGAATTAACAGTTGTGCTTGGCAGGTGCTTTGCCTCGCATTGTTTGATATTCGACGATCGGGCGATCGGGCGAAAGTCTCCGGCAACGCAGCAGAGGGCATCTTGATGATATTAGCATTGCGGGCGGCCAAGACTGGATTCACCTTTGGGACTATTTTTGACAGCGCAAATAACTGCCAAAGGAGTAGCTAAGGCACACTTGATAACTATTGATCCTTGTAAAATGTTTGTGTGCGATCGACGACATTCAAATATATTTCCCTATGTCTGCTCCTAAAACTGAGTTTCCCGAATCTGTTGCGCCCTCAGCGGAGTCTGCTGCGCCTGCTTGGCAGATTGAGTTACTGTACGACGGTGAATGTCCTCTGTGCGTGCGGGAGGTTAATTTCTTGAAAAAACAGGACGCGGGGCGAGATTTAGTGTCGTTTGTGGATATCGCCGATGATGGCTACAACCCGGAGGCCCACGGCGGAATCGACTACGAAACGGCGATGGGTCGGATTCACGCGATATTACCCGACGGTACGACAGTTAAAAATGTGGAGGTTTTTCGCCGCACCTACGAGATTTTAGGTATGGGCTGGGTTTATGCTGTGACTAAGTTGCCGGTTGTTGGGGCGATCGCCAATTGGCTGTACGGAATTTGGGCAGATTGGCGACTACCTTTGACGGGAAGACCGGATTTAGCTACTGTGATGGGCGATCGAACTGTGCGGATCGAGTGCGAAAGTCAAGACCGGTGCCGGCCCAACTCAAAATGAGTCATATTTAGTAAGTGCGATCGGTCTATCAAAAGATGTCAGCAAAAACAGACTGCAACTAACATTAAAGATGGACTACTATTAAAGGTAAAAAAAATGCAAGATGCAGGCTATACAGTTTTCATTGGCTTCGGCGGCCTCTGGGTACTGATGGGAATTGTCGCTGTGATTGTCCTCTTCAAATCGGACGGTCAAAAAATTAAGTTTGGCAAATGGGGATTGCTAGTTGCTATTCCGATTCTCGTGCCCATCGTCCTGGTTTTGACTTATCAGATAGTGCGCCCGTTTATTATCCAACACCTTTGAGCGCTGCTGGGACTTAATCAAACCGGCAAGGGGTCAAAAGGAAATCTTGCCCCCAACAGTCAATCTAAAACGGATGCCATTTCCTTGCTTTTCAGGAAAAATCTTACGCAGTGGTCGGATTTTGAGCGCAAACTACATCGGCACTAGATCCAATCAAAACAATCAAAGTTTAGAAGCTTGACTACGAGAGAACGGGACAGACGGGGCTCGAACCCGCAACTTCCGCCGTGACAGGGCGGTGCTCTAACCAATTGAACTACTGTCCCTCGTTTTGCCGTTGTTTCAGGCACAATTTCTATTATGCCTATAACTTCACCTTTTGTCAAGAGGTTTTTTGAACTTTTATTTGGAAGCCCAAAATTTGAGTCTCTTGCAGGGGACTGAAGTTGTTGTCGCTCACCAAAATCAGACCTCTGCTACCATCCGCTAACTCGGGGCCAAATGTCAACCCCTCAATGTTGTCTAGGGGAATTTTTAGGGTTTCCAAATCCAGCAGCAGGCGTTTTTGAGCGGGAGAAACCTCGCTGATACGGCTTTTGAGGCTTTCGAGTGCTTCAATACGATCGCCCTTTTCCAGAGAAATCTCAAATAGTTTAACAGTAACTCCGGTTTCCAGGGAGAAAGCACGCTCTAAACTCAGCAAGCGGTTATCGTCGATCGCCAACAAATCCACTAAACCGTTGCTAGTTAATTTTCCCACAGGATTCGCACCAGCGGGTAGCGGTTCGGTGATGTAGAGAAACGATGCTTCTGGATTGCCGCTCACCGCATCGTAGCGCAAAATCCGGCACGGACTCCCGGTTTCCACCGAAGGTACAGCGCCATCTTGAACTATAGCGTTTTCGGTGGCGGTGAATAGGTATTTGCGATCGGGCGTTAAAGTTAAACTTTCAAATGATAGATTGTTGCGGATGCCTTTAGTGCCTTTGTCATCCGGCCAAAATAGGTCAGGAATTGCCAGCGTTTTCAGGAGTTTACCATCCAGGGAGAACTCTTTGATAAAAGGATTTATTTGGCGATCGACATCTCCCTCAGAAGAAACAAACACGCTATTGCCGGTAAAAGCTATCCCTTCCGGATCTAAACTTAATTCAGGAAAACCTTTGCCGTTTTCATCTAATAAAGTAGTGACACCAGTAAAAGTAATTTGCTCTTTTTCCAGTTTACCAGATTGCAAGTTAATTTTGAGAGAATAGAAGCGCGCCGGAGCCTTGCTGCTGCGGTCATCAGAAATGGCATAATAAACTTGTTTGTCGGCATCATAAGTAATGCCCGAAAGTCCGCCAATTTCCGTCCCCTGAAACGGAGAACCTGTAGGAAATATTGCTCTGCCGATAAAATCTATTTTCGTAACGGCGAAAGATTTGGCTGACTGGTTTACCCAAATAGCAACAGTTGCTGCCATCAAAAAACAGACAATAAATATAGTTGCTTTTGCTAGCTTTCGCATTTTACTGATAAATAGACTATTAAACTATTCCAACTTTAACTGACATATCTGGGGCGGGCAAGATGCCCACCCCACAATATTTTTAGAGGAGGCAGAATACAAGAAGTGTAATATTTTTCCAAATGCCAACCAAATATTTTTTAGCTTACCTATCATCTTCTTCCCTTTCTTCCTTCGCGCCATTCGCATTTTCGCGGTTCATTACATCTAAAAATCACGGTTCATGATTCAGCAAAAAATTGGTCAACCAATCTTTAACTATATATGTAGCACGACAGTCGTCCTCATTGTAGCGGACGATCGCCTCTAAGAGCGATCGATCGCCCGTTTTGAGCCAATCGTCGTACCAGCAGACGCACTGAGCACCGTTAGCCTTAGCATCTCGCCAGTCAAAACCCAGCCAGCGGGCAATTGGTTTGAGTGCGTAACTTTCCACCGGCATAATCGCCTTTTGCGTCACTTGTTTGTGAATATCTACAAACCGTTTCAGCACCGGTTTCCACAAATAAGCTGGAGTATTGTAAAGTTTAGCCAGCCGCTTAAAAGTCTTGACTTCGTAGTCACAAAAGTGGAAAATGGGAGCAATAGGATAAGCCCACATTAGTTCTAAAAACTGCTCCCAGATTGCACCTTCCTCTGCTGCTGATTCTGCTAAAAAGCCGTGGAACTTTTCCGTATTGTTGTACCTGTCAACGACTAAGACGCCGTGGAGGTAATCCAAGTTTAACTCGGGTTCAGCTTCAATATCAAAGTAGAGTTCGATTGGGGCGATCGGCAAAAAGACAGATTGGGAATACGGAATTGGTTTCTTGCGGAGAATTGGCGCAGGTATAGAAGATGTCGCAGGTTTATTTTCTTTAATTTTTACTTCCTCAACTGCGATGTCATTCAAGATATTGTCTACAATATCTGGTACTATTTCAAATGAATTAACTCCTTCTGAATTATCACTTCTACCTTCTTCTCGATCGTTAATCCCTGTATCCGTGTCAAAATCCGTGTCATTCCTTCCTTCTTCCTTCTTCCCTCTTCCTTCTTCCTTCTTCCTGACATCCGTTACATCCGTTACAAAATCCGTTGCCGAACTTCCTTCTTCCCGCAACAGCGGTTGATTTAGCAAGTGCGATTTAGCTTGCTGCACCACATCAAAAGCAACTCTGTTGGGGAACTCTGGATACTCAGAAAGCAGTGCGGAACTAGCATTAGCGAGAGCTTCAACATCAGTAATCTCGATAGTTTTCAGTCTAGCATAGCGGCCGGCAGTAACTCCCGGCAATAACGAAAGATGTTTAATAGATTCGGCTTCGGCATGACAGATAGTATACCAACCGCAAAGATTGCACTTTTGCCGAGAAATGAACACCTCTGGTTTATCCCGATTTTCTATCATCTGAATGCAATCATCTAAAATCTCGAACATCTGAGGAGTTCGCTGGCCGAGATTAACCTGCCACAGCCCTTTTTTACGCAGCATCAGCCACGCAGTCTCGGGCATTGTTTCCTGCACGGAAGCTAAAACTTGGGCGTGAAAAGCTGCAATAATTTGATAGTCGAGTTTTGGTCGCTTGCTAAGCCAAATATCCGCAGTAGCATAACTCCAATCGCCAAATTTTGATTGTCCCGGCTGTTTGATTAATAAATGGGGGCGACCGATCAGGGTAATGTTTGAAGAGGGAAGATTGGATGATGAAAGATGCACGGGAGTTTCAGGGATTTCGCCAAATTCTGGGAAATATTGACCGTCAATTCCTACCATAGAAGTTGTTGCAACCTTGGTTTTGCCGAATTCGCCCTGGATCAGAACTCCTCGGTAAATGCGATCGACTCCTTGCTGCATTAAACTCAATGTAGCGGCCGCGCCAGCTTCCCAATCCCCTCTAGGATAATATGGTTGTTGGTAAGTCTCGTGTTCCAAAGCTTGCTGCTGGTATGTGGCGCTGTCGCGCATCAGTTTCAGCAAAAAGTCGCTGGGGGGATCTAGTTGTTTCCAGTCTCCGCAGGTGTCTAAAAATGCTCGGAGATTGCATCGCTGATAGGAAAGTAGCAGTTTGTCAGTTATTAACATTTAGTATTCGCAAGGCATAGAATAATTAGAAGGAAAGCACGACACGGATTTTGACACGGATACACGGATTGATTATTTAGCTTGAGGCAAAAGTCAAAGGATATAAAGTTCACACCATCAGTTATTCAATATTAACGCTATCAATAATTCCCCAAAAAAAATGACAAAGGACAATCACCGGCAACAATTCCCAGCTTTGGCCAATAAAGCTTATTTTAACTACGGCGGACAAGGGCCGCTGCCTGAGTCTGCTTTAGAGGCGATTTATGAGGCTTACAAGCGGGTGCAGCTTGGGGGGCCGTTTTCGGGGGAGGTGGGGGCTTGGGTGGTTCAGGAGGCGATGCTGACGCGACGTGCGATCGCATCTGAGTTGGCCGTACCTGCTGAAACGATCGCCCTGACTGAGGATGTCACCGTGGGCTGCAATATTGCGCTGTGGGGCATTGACTGGCAAGCGGGCGACCATTTGCTGCTTTCTGATTGCGAACATCCGGGCATTGTAGCTAGTGTAATGGAACTTCAGCGCCGATTCAACATTGAGGTTGCGATTTGTCCGCTGGCGGCAACTTTGAATGAAGGATCTCCGGTTCAGGTGATTGCTGATAGTTTGCAGCCAAATACTCGGTTGTTGGTAATCAGTCACATTTTGTGGAATACTGGCCAAGTTTTGCCTCTGGCTGAGATCGTAAAAGTGTGTCATCAAACAAAAGTGAAAGTATTAGTAGATGCGGCTCAATCTGTGGGGGTTTTGCCTTTGGATTTGATTGATTCGGGAGTTGACTTTTATGCTTTTACCGGTCATAAATGGTGGTGCGGCCCGGAAGGTTTGGGGGGACTTTATGTGAGTGCGGAAGCTTTGGCAGATTTGCATCCGGTGTTTATCGGTTGGCGGGGAATTGTCACTGATTCTAGTGCTAAAGTTCTGGGATGGAAGGCTGGATCGCAGCGCTATGAAATTGCGACTTCTGCTTATCCTTTGTATGCGGGTTTGCGGAGTGCGATCGGCCTGCAACACGAATGGGGTACGATCGAGGAAAGGTATGCAGAAATTTGCCGTTTGAGTAAGTATCTCTGGGAGCGTTTGTCGGAACTTCCCGATGTGGAATGTTTGCGGAAATCATCACCAGAAGCTGGTTTGGTTTCGTTTCGATTGATGAATGGGATGCCGCACAAGCAGTTAGTTGATTTGTTGGAGAAACAGGGGATTATGGTGCGGACAATTCTTAATCCTGATTGTGTGCGGGCTTGTGTTCACTATTTTACCACTGAGGCGGAGATTGATAAGTTGGTTGAGGGTATTTTGCGCCAAATGGAAAGGGTATAATAAGCTGAGATACTTCTTGGAGACAACCACTATGCAAGTCACAACCGAAGAAATCATTTATCCATGCAGCGACGGTCAACCAATGGCAGACAGCACAATTCAATATAAATTAATTGTCACCATCAAAGAAGGTTGCGAGTTGCTGTTTAAAGATGACCCCAATGTGTTTGTAGCCGCCGATTTACTGTGGTATCCGGTTGAGAGGAGAAATGACATCTCTCAAGCACCGGATGTCATGGTCATCTTTGGCAGATCAAAAGAGGATCGACGCTCCTACCTGCAATTTAGCGAAGATAATATTGCTCCCCAAGTCGTGTTTGAAATTCGCTCTTTCAGCGACAATCAAACCAAGATGAGCAAGAAATTTTCATTTTATAATCGCTATGGAGTCGAGGAGTATTACCTTTACGATCCCGCAGAAAACTAGTTAATTGGTTGGCAAAGAATTGAAGGAGTGTTAGAAGTAATTGAACCCATAGAGGGCTGGATAAGTCCGAGATTGGGAGTGCGCTTTGAGTTACCAGAAACAGGGTTAGAAATTTATCGGCATGATGGAGAAAAGTTTCTTTCCTATTCCGAATTAGATGAACAGCGAGAATTAGAGCGACGGCGCGCTGAAGAAGCCTCGCAGCGGGCAGAAGAAGCCTCGCAGCGGGCAGAACGTTTAGCAGCAAAACTGCGCGAATTGAACATCGATCCCGATCGCATCTAAGCCATAAAAACGAGCAGAAATCCGGTTTTTAAAGAAATCGGGTTTCTGGATAAGGGTAGAGTGGATTGGACGGATCGCGATCGCCCATCCGATCATCCCAACCCCCATATCCACGAATTCCGCTACAATTGGGAACAGAAAAGATGGGAATGTGGATTGCAAAAATTTTGGTGGTATCCCAGAGATGTTGATTAACTAAAGGAGAAATTATGGATGCCTGTTTTGAAATATTGCTTTCTACAAGACAGACGCTTGATTATTTAGAATGCCATCAGGAAACTTTTACTTGGGGTGATGTTGAATATCCTCAAGGTGAAAAATATTACCTTTGGGGCAAACATATAAAATTAGTAGAGCGAGAAATTCCGCCCCATATAATCAAGAGCTTACCTCCAGCTTATGGAAATATGGAATGGCTGAATTTTTCGGTGCAAGGGAAAGGATTAGACTTGTTAGAATCTGAGGTGAATGGCTCAGAGATAGATTGGGAAGGCAAAAGTTTTGATGATTTTGTCAAGTTGATTCTGACTGAGCAGCCTCAATGGGTTGTGATATTTGAATGGCACTGCGATCGCATAGATAGTCTGTACCAACAGAATGTTAGTGAGTGCATTTGTCAGATTAAAAATAATTTGAAATGGGACAATAATAGAGAGGGATTTTTAGTGATATCTCTACCAGAAAATGAGATTTGCTCTTGTGCGATCGCTGGCGAAATCGCTCGACCGGAATTTATGCTACAATTTAATTGCCAGTCATAACAAATCAAGATGAGTGGAATTGACGCTGAACTTACTCTAGAAACGAGAACCAGTCTCATTGACAAACATCTTCCGGGAACCCAAAAAGCCGAAACTGAGTGGGAGTTTGCATAAATCTGGGCTGATACTCTGATATATCCTCCTTATATCCTGATGTTAGTTAAGGATAAGTCAGGGAAATTTTGCATCCATAACCCAGCATAAAACTATGAATTTATTTTTACCAGTGATAATTACGAATCTGCTAAAATGTGGCTGCTAGAGGATGAATATGAGCGTTTTAATAGTCGCATTTTACAAGAAGTATAAAGTGGTGTCGCTAAAAGGTCGCTGATTAATTATGGAGGAAAATAAACGATGAATTTAGAGCAAGCAGTTTTAGATAAGTTGCGGGAATTGCCACCGGAGAGGCAGCAAGAAGTTTTAGATTTTGCTGAGTTTCTTCAACAAAAAACTATGCCTAAACGACCGCTCAAGAGTGCCAAAGGCTTGTGTGCTGACTTGAAAGTAGATATTACGGAAGAAGACATCGCCCAAGCCAGACAAGAAATGTGGGGAAATTTTCCCAGGGAGATTGTTTGATGCCCTCAGTCGTAGCAGATACCCATACCCTAATTTGGTACATTTTTGAACTACCAAGATTGTCGCCAACAGCATTAACAGCATTAGAACAAGCGATTAATGAGGGAAATTTTATCTACTTTTCCGCAATTTCAATTGTAGAAATTTCTTACTTGATTGAGCGAGGGCGTTTGGCAGGCGAAGTGCTGACACGAATTTTAAATGCTGCGGACGATCCAAATGTGGGGATTCTGCTAGCACCTTTGGATCGCAATATCTCGGCAACTATTCAACAAATTGACAGGGCAACGGTTCCTGATATGCCAGACAGGATTATTGCTGCCACTGCTTTATCTTTGGGTATTCCGTTAGTCACCCGCGACGCAAAAATTCAAGCGTTAACCACTATTCTGACAATTTGGTGAGTATGAGTGAAATGTCCATCGGCTGTGTATCTTGAGTGAAGCAGTCATTCATTTTCAGCCAGCCACCCATCGATTTCTTCTCGGTTGCGATCGTAATAATTCTCAACCGCTTGCAAATCATCAAGGGTTAGTCCTGGATAATTATAGAGAAGTTCTGCTTCAGTTGCGCCCTGTTGTTGGTAAGCGACAATCGTCCAAACGGGAATGCGGGTATCGCGAATTCGCGCTGCACCGCCACAAATTCCTGGAGTTTTGTGAATGGGATACTCAAGGGTTTGGACAAATTTCAGGGTTGCTGCCAATAAGTCATCAGGCAGTGTTTCAATGGTTTGGATAAGTTGTTCTTTGATGGTCATAATCGATATCTAGATGCAATAGCGGTTTATAAATTTGCAGCTTCGATAATTTGCTCGGTGGCAATAGATGCGTCTATTTCCTCTCCCAATGTGGGGATTCTGCTAGCACCTTTATGCTACCAAACTTCTTTCCCCACAGCAACTCCACTATCAATCTCAGTATGAAGGTTCTTAGGTGTTATTGCCTCAACCAATTCCTCAAGGGAATACCGCCCACAAGCGTTCTGCTCGATAATTTGTTCAGCGGCAATGCAGAGACCGGAAAGTCCAAGCGAAGATTTAGCAGTAGAGGAGTGAGATGACAAGGCATTGTGATAAACTAATAGTTATAGTCTATATATATTCCCTATGACAAACCAGCGCCTAGCATCCTTCCAAACAGCCTTCCAGAATCTTCAGTTACTACCTTTAGTCACCGTAGAACAACTGAATAAATTTCATGTGGAATATGGCACTGAGATTTTAGAAGAATTAGAGCATTTGGTTGAAGATTGCTCACCAGACAATAACAAAATTATTTTTACAGGGCATCGTGGGTCAGGCAAATCGACATTGCTGGGTCAATTTTGCCGGGACACGCAGAATCGCTACTTTGTAGTGTTCTTTTCAATTTCTGACCTGATTGAAATGTCAGATGTGAATCACGTCAACATTTTGTTTGCTATGGCAGTAAAGCTCATGGAAGTAGCAGAAGAACGCCAGATTAAAATCGGTTCTAAAACAAAAAAAGCTTTTTATCAATGGTTTAGTAAGCATACACGAACTGAGGGAAGTTCACTTGATTCTAGCATTGAGTTAGAAACGAGTGGAGAAGCTGGTGTAAATGCTTTCTTTGTGAAATTTTTTGCCAAATTGAAAGCAACTTTGAAAGCCAACTCTGTGATTCGTGAGGAAATTACGATTGAGTTTTCGAGACGTATTTCCGACTTGATCGATCGTATCAACGATATCGCTAGTGCGATTCAAGCGGCGTGCGGGCAAGAAGTTTTGGTTGTGATTGATGATCTTGATAAACTCGATCTAGAGATTGTCGATCGCGTTTATCGAAATAATATCAGTGCGTTGTTTCAGCCTCAATTTCGGATTATTTATACAATTCCAATGGCAGCGACACGAGATATGTCATTGCGAGGAATTATTCAGAATGCTACGAACAATAAGATTCAATCGATGTGGGCGACAAAGTTGTTTCCCCGTGGAGAAGATAGAGTTCCCAATGCCTCTCCTGTCGCAGAAGCTGTAAAAGTATTTGAGCAAATTCTTTACAAGCGAATCCCCAAGGAGTTGATTGCACCGGAAGCAACTCAGATGATGATTGTGAAAAGTGGTGGTGCATTGCGAGAATTTATTCGTTTGGCTAGTCAGTGCTGTGGGTTATGTTTGAAGCAGTTACGTCGCACACCAGACAAGCAAGATTTGAAAATTACGTCTGAGATTTTGCAAAATGCTATTAAAGACTATCGGATTAATTTAACAGAACCTCTTGGACAAAACCGCTATCAAATTCTAGTCGATGTATACCAAAATTATTTACCCGAAGATGGAATGGATCAGGATTTCTTAGATTTATTGCATACGCTCTACATCCTAGAATATCGCAATGACGATTTGTGGTTTGGAGTTCATCCAGTGGTTCAGGAAATATTGCAGCGGCGTGGCTTAATTGGAGCGGAGGGGTAAATGCTTGACAGTGATATCGTGGACGCTCCATCGATCAATGAGGATAGTTACGATGGCCTTGTCTCTTTAATTGCAGCAAGTCAAGGTGTATTGTCATTGTTGATTGCCTCATGTAAACCTGGAGATTTTCAAACTCAGATTATTAATCGTTACGAGGCAGAACTTGCTGCCAATATCCCCTGTTATCGAGTGGTGTTGAATCAAAAAGAACCGAGTCTAAGAGCTGCGTTGGAGCAACTGGTTAAGGATTGCCCAGAGTTAAAAGAATCCCACGCATCAGCCGCAATTACTGTAACGGGAACGGATGCTTTGATGGAGTTTGTGTCACAAGCTGACTCTAATCATCGGTCTGAGTTAAGCCGTTTTTTCGGCTATTTGCAATGGACGCGGGAGGGGTTGCGGGAGTTTCCTTTTCCCATTGTACTTTGGGTAACACCAAATATTCTGAGTCGCTTGAGTCTGGAAGCACCCGATTTTTGGAGTTGGCGGAGTGGCGTATTTCGATTTGTGTCGCCTGCGGTGCCAGAAACGGGTGTGGTTAACACGACTGGGGACATTTCTCTGCTGATTGAGCCAGACAGAAGACAGAGTTTACCCCTAGATGAACTGTTAGAACAGGTTGAAAATCTGGAGAAACAAGCTATGGAAACTCCTGCATTAGCAACCATATACAATCGAGTTGCTAATACTTATGCAAATCGGGTAAAGACGCGCCAAGCACAGGATTATTCACAGGAGATTGATCGGGCAATTCATTTCTTTGACAAGTCACTTGCCTTACAAGAAAAATTGAACTTACCCCAGGCGCAATCTGACACTTTGTTACAGTTAGGTGATATTTACCGTGACTTAGGATTCTGGGAACGGGTATTTGAGCCCTATCAGCAGTCTTTAGAAATTGCTAGGAATTTGAAAGATCGCCTACGAGAGGCGGCTGCTTTGGGGCGACTGGGGGATATTTACCAACAATATCCTCAAGGCGATCGTGCGAGTAACTTGGAAGAGGCGATCGCATTTTACACTGCCGCCCTCGCAGTTTACACCCGTGAAGCTTTTCCCAAAAATTGGGCCGACACGCAAAATAATCTGGCAATTGCCTACACTTACAGAATCAGGGGAGAGAGGGCTGATAATCTGGAGATGGCGATCGCATATTTCACTGCTGCATTAACTGTCTACACCCGCGATGCCTTTCCCGAAAATTGGGCCGCGACGCAAAATAATCTGGCAATTGCCTACACTTACAGAATCAGGGGAGAGAGGGCTGATAATCTGGAGATGGCGATCGCATTTTACACTGCTGCATTAACCGTCTACACCCGCGATACCTTTCCCGAAAATTGGGCAGCGACGCAAAATAATCTGGGAGAAGCCTACCGTAACAGAATCAGGGGAGAGAAAGCAGAGAATATCGAACTGGCGATCGCATTTTACACTGGTACATTATCCCTCCGCACCCGCGAGGCCTTTCCCGAAAAATGGGCTATGACGCAAAATAATCTGGCACTTGCCTACAGTGACAGAATCAGGGGAGATAAAGCACAGAATATCGAAAATGCGATCGCATCTTACACTGATGCATTATCCGTCCTCACCCGTGATGCTTTTCCCGAAAAATGGGCTATGACGCAAAATAATCTGGGAGAAGCCTATCGTAACAGAATTAGGGGAGATAAAGCAGAGAATATCGAAGTTGCGATCGCATTTTACACTGGTGCATTAACCGTCCGCACGCGCGAGGCTTTTCCCGAAAAATGGGCCGAGACGCAAAATAATCTGGCAACAGCCTACATTAACAGAATCAGGGGAGAGAAAGCAGAGAATATCGAACTCGCGATCGGATATTTCACTGCTGCATTAACCGTCCTCACCCGCGAAGCTTTTCCCGAAAAATGGGCTATGACGCAAAATAATCTAGCAACAGCCTACCGTAACAGAATTAGGGGAGAAAAAGCAGAGAATATCGAACTGGCGATCGCATCTTACACTGCTGCATTATCCGTCCGCACCCGCGAGGCCTTTCCTGAAAAATGGGCTATGACGCAAAATAATCTGGCAATTGCCTACAGTGACAGAATCAGGGGAGACAAAGCAGAGAATATCGAAATGGCGATCGCATTTTACACTGCTGCATTATCCGTCCTCACCCGTGATGCTTTTCCCCAAGATTGGGCCCTGACGCAAAATAATCTGGGAGTTGCCTACTCTGACAGAATCAGGGGAGAGAAAGCAGAGAATATCGAACTGGCGATCGCATCTTACACTGCTGCATTAACCGTCCGCACCCGCGAGGCCTTTCCCGAAAAATGGGCTATGACGCAAAATAATCTAGCAAATGCCTACTTATACAGAATTAGGGGAGAGAAAGCAGAGAATATCGAAGTTGCGATCGCATCTTACACTGCTGCATTATCCGTCCTCACCCGTGATGCTTTTCCCGAATATTGGGCCCAGACGCAAAATAATCTGGGAGAAGCCTACCGTAAGAGAATCAGGGGAGACAAAGCAGAGAATATTGAAAGGGCGAAAATGTGTTATGAAAATGCTTTAACTGTCAGAACTCTTGAGGCTTTCCCGCAAGAGTATACAGAAACTTTGTTTAATTTAGGTAATCTTGAACGAAGCAATCAGTAATGGCAATTAGCTGATGATACCTACTCCCCTGCCATTACAGCAGTAGAATTTTTAAAGGGTTAAATTCATTAATCAATCTCGACCTACGCACCCCAAAAAAAGAAACCGGGTTTTTTACTAAATCTGCCATTTCAACGCAGTATCTTCGCAAAAAACCCGGTTTCTGAGCTCTCAGGCCCAAGTCCTATTAGTGACTGTGCCCGTGCCCATGAGAATGTCCGCGATCGCCATGAGAATGCCCACCGTGATTGTGTCCACCATGAGAATGCCCATGATCGCCATGAGAATGCGCGTGCTCGCGGTGTGCAGAAGCCAAACTCGGATTAACAGCGATCGCACTTTCACTCAACAACGCTTCAATCTGCGGATTTGCCCACTCAGCCGCCATTTTCAGAAACTCAGGATGGTCATTTACGCAAGGCAATTTGCGGTAAGTTACTCCTTTACGCTGTTTCTGCAAAGACTCAATAATGTGGTCTACATCTAACAATGTTTCGTGATTTTCTGTCGCAAATCCGATCGGCATAAACACGATCGCAGTTGCACCCAGATCGATCAAATTCTTCGCAGCCAACGTCGCATCCGGCTGTGTCCATTCAATCAGCGGTGTGTCGTGGTTCAGCCAGCCCACCGAAATCAAAGGATAGCGATACATCAAACGTTCCCGCACGCGATCGTACAAAGCTTGACTTTCCACAATCCCCGAAGTAAAGCCCTTCGCTTTGTGCGGACAACCGTGATTCATCAGCACAATCCCAATCTGAGAAGGCAAATGCGCTACAGCTAAATCGTTCTTAATTTCCTCTTCAACCAAATCCGCCATTAGCTGGATATAAGCAGGTTCATCGTAAAAAGAAGGAATGTAGCGCTGTCCTTTTACCCAATGTTCCTTACCATCAAAAGTTTGTGCTAAAGCTTTATTCACCTGTTCGACTGCAATGCCGCTGGTGAAAACAGAATCAACTACCAACAGCGGATAAATCAGAATTTTGTCAAATCCTTCTGCTTGAATTTGAGGAATTACTTGTTCCGGCAAAAACGGCGCGCAAAAGTTAAAAGCTTTGAACACTTTTACTTTATCGCCCCATTTCTCCTGCAAATTCTGTTCAATCCCGGCGCGCTGCTGTTCAAAAATTGCATTGTGCGGCGAAACAAATTGACCGTGTTGGTGACTCCACTCGTGCAAGTCAAAGATTGCTAAAATCTTCGCCAGCGGCGGATAAATCCAAAGCGGTACTGGCGCGAATTTGGCCGTAAGCAAATTTAAAGCTTGTTCGTTGTAGTTGGCAAAATCGTCGTAGCTTTCGACTTCGCCGTAACCCATCAGCAATACAGCAACCCGATCGCTGTTTGTCGGTGCATCAGGTGTTTTGAACTCAATTTTTTCGGGAGAAGCAACCACTTTTTATTCCTCAATTTGAATTATTTGGAGAGTCGCAGGAAAGATGAATCAGAATTGCGAAGAGAAACCTGGTTTCTAGACTCCCCGGAGATCCCCCTCGCATCCCCCTTCTTAAGGGGGACTTTGAGACTCTTTCTCCCCCCTCAAGAAGGGGGGCTGGGGGGATCGGAATCTGATAGGAAAGGCAAGAGAATACGCCGCAGGGTCTGGGACAAAGGGCATTAAGTTTTATGTTTTCTTAAGACTTCCTCACCTTGCCTCCGGTTTCGGTGTCTCAAAGCGTTCCCAGCGTTTATTTTGGGGGGATATCCTTCAAACACGACTCTGTTATTAGTTTAACATCCTATCCCCCTGCATAGCATATAATTAATTATGGTGTACAATAAAGTAAAGTTATGTTAAGCTCATAATTAATTTTCTTGAAGCACGATGAGACTGGTAATTTGCCCCGGAATCCACGACCCAAAACTGACCGATCGCTTCCTAGAGGGACTTTCGGAAGTGTGGGGAGAGGCAGAACCCCGGCAAAATCCGCAAGTAGTCTCTCATGTCAAGATTTTTCCCGCTCATAAACATCCGCCTTTTTCAGCACTTGACATATTGCACTTTTTGTGTACTCAAGAGTTAACAGGAGAAAATCTAGTATTTGTCAGCTTTTCGGCAGGAGTAGCCGGGGCGATCGGCGCTGCTCTTCTGTGGCAGCAAATCGGCGGTAAAGTCGGGGCATTTTTTGCTTTAGACGGTTGGGGAGTACCGCTGGGGGGCACTTTTCCTATCCACAGACTCAGCCACGATCGATTTACACACTGGAGTTCGGCAATCCTAGGTGGCGGTGGAGATGGCTTTTATGCAGATCCGCCGATCGAACATTTGGATTTGTGGCGCCAACCCCAAACCGCCCAAGGTTGGCAGATCGGGAAAACAGCCGACTGTATCGAGACAGCCGCACCCACAACCGCAGCCACATTTTTAGTTCACTTATTGAAATATTACGGAGTCCAATCAGTTGTTTAACTTTAATTTAGTATCCTCGGCGATCGCACCTATTTTCACCCTCAGCCGCCTCGAAAATCCTCTATCTTCAGGCAGAACAAATAGCATTCAACAGTGGTTGATATTTAGCGCTTCAGCTTTTTTAGTATCAATTCCAGTTTTCGTGCAAGCACCCTTAGTACGTTTATATCCAACCATCAGTTTGCTATCAACTATCCCCTGGTTCGTACTTAGTTTTATCTTAATTTTTCGCCCAAAAACCCAACTTTGGGGAGACTTATTATTGGGATTTGCCGGATGTTGGCTGGCAGGTTCGATCTATTGGGGCTGGTTTAGGTGGGAACCAATTTTGCACTTACCTATAGAATCAATTGGCTTGCCATTTGCTATTTGGTGCTTGGGCAAATCTTGGGGAAAAGTTGGCAGCTATTTTTACTTGGGTTCACTATTTGGCACTGCCATTACCGATTTATATTTTTATTTAACTGGGTTGATGCCCTACTGGCGGCAAGTGATGCACGCGGAACCGGAACTAGCTATGCCGATTTTTCAAAGTGCGATCGCCCAAATCGAAACACCTTGGGGAATAGGCTGTGCTTTAATTTTAATCGCTGTGTTGCTAACAGTCGGTTTGCTGAGTTTGCGCGGCACGCAACTGCACTGGCGCGCGTTTAGTGGAGCGGTGTTAAGCACGCTTTTGGTAGATGGTTTATTTTGGCTGGCTGCTTCTGCGGCTTAAGATTTATGATTGGTTCCTATGTTGGTAATTTTTGACCGCAGATGTGGGCGGATTGACGCAGATTAACGCAGATTTTTTTGAGATTCCCGACTTGTTAAAGAAGTGGGGAATCTGGGTATTTTTTTTAGCATCCGCCTGTTAACTTGATATAAGTTACAGGATAGTTAGGATTAGTGGGATTCCCGATTAATCGCTGATTCCTACAGTCCACAAGCAAATCTAACTTCTCCAAAACCACCTGACCAATCAACACTTCATCACCTGTCACCAGAGCATCCTCGGTAGTCCTGCGCCCCTCAATTTCAATTAATATAGCCTCCGTTACTCCTACGGTTTCCTGACGACCATCGGCATACTTAACAAGCTGCTGTCCTATAATTCGCAAACCTAGCTGCTGTACCATCTCTGCTGAAATTACTAGATAAACCGATCCTGTATCTACTAGAGCTTCTGTTTCACACTCACGCAACAGCCGAGGCGCGAGCAATCCCCGACTAATTAGAGCTTCATCTATGGCATTGGTCAGCTTTACCTGAGTCTTAACTGCCCCCATGTTCTTAATTCCATCCAATTCTAATTTATTTAATTCTTTCATATTAAATTTCCTTTTAATCTTTTGCTGCTTGCATTATACAAGTTCTGCTAACCCAGACGCGATCGCCCCTCATTCCTATATGATTTAAAATTATTACTCAAAACTCAAAACTACTTAATCATGGCTTTCATTTCAATTCGCGGTGTAAAACATTATTACGAGTGGATAACGGCAGATAACAGCGCCCAACCCACCGGCAAACCAGTGATGGTATTCCTGCACGGCTGGGCAGGCTCAGCCCGCTACTGGGAAAGCACGGCACGGGCTATTGCGGACGATTTTGATTGTTTGCTCTACGATATGAGAGGTTTTGGTCGATCGCCCTTACCAAAAGAGCCGATCGAATCCAGCTACGAACTCGAAACCTACGCCCGCGATTTAGCCGAATTATTAGAATCTCTGAATTTAAGCCGCATCTTTCTCAATGCTCACTCCACAGGTGCATCAATTGCTACTTTATTTCTCAACCTTTACCCCGAAAAAGTAGAAAAAGCAATTCTCACTTGCAGCGGCATTTTTGAATACGACGAAAAATCCTTCACTACCTTTCACAAATTCGGTGGCTATGTGGTAAAATTTAGGCCGGCTTGGCTGGCATCTATTCCTTTTGCCGATCGGGTATTTATGGCCAGGTTTCTGCACCGTTCGCTGCCCACAGAGGTCAGTCTGGCGTTTCTCAATGATTTTTTAATGGCAGACGAGGAAGCTGCTATAGGTACAATGGTGACGGCCGTCAGCAAAAGAGCAGCCGAGGAAATGCCCCAAGAATTTGCGCGGCTGAGCGTTCCCACGCTGCTTGTGGCCGGAGAATTCGATCGAATTATCCCCGCCATCATGGGAGAACAAGCAGCCTCCCTCAGCAAAAAAGTAGAATTTGTTATAATTCCCAATACAGCTCATTTTCCGATGCTGGAGGATGCCGCAACATACTTGCAGCGAATCCGAGACTTTTTGCCAGCAGCGACATAGGTGAGTTATTCTTCATTCAATGTACGATCGGAGAAGCAAGCTTGGAGAGCGGCCCTTGCTCCGATCTTAATTTTTAATTCCTAATTTCTTAAAGCGAAAGGTGGTACCATGAACGACCTCGACCAATACTATAAAGTGCTGGGACTGTTGCCGGGAGCATCCCGAGAAGAAATTAGTCAGGCCTACAAGGATTTAGCGTTCATTTGGCACCCCGATCGCATCCCGAAAGATAATCCCAGACTACTACAGAAAGCTGAAGAAAAGATTAAGGAAATTAATCAAGCTCGCGAACGATTGCGAACGATTCAGCCAAGAGGTCAGAATCAGAACGTTCAGCACAAAAATACTCAGCAAAAACCCACCCAGCAACAAAACACCCAGCAAAAACATACCCCGCAACAAAACACCCAGCAACCAAACACCCAGCAAAAACACACCCAGCAACAAAACACCCAGCACCAAAATACCCAGCACCAAAACAATCAGCAACAAAATACTCAGTACAGAAATACTCAGTACCAAAACAATCAGCAACAAAACACTCAGTACAGAAATACTCAGTATCAAAACACTCAGCACCAAAACACTCCGCAGCCTCCGCCAAACCCAAAAGAACCGCGCTACTCTTCTGAAACCTCTTCAGAAAAATATGCTGGCAATTATGCGGGAAATTATGCGGGAAATTATGCTGGAAATCCTTCAGGGCCCTATTCAGAGGCCTCCCGCTACCAATCGCAGCAGCAGGCGCCATCTCAGTCTTACCGCCAAGCTGCGCCGCAAGCTCCCGATTTGAGCGGTTCCAACTTTAAAGGAGCTTCCTTAAAAGAAAAGGATTTTTCAGGGAGAAACTTGAGTAATGCAAATTTGAGTGAAGCCGACTTAAGCGATGCTTTTTTGCATAACGTCAACCTCACAGGCGCGAATTTGCACCAAGCTAACTTGTTCAGGGCCAATTTGTTAGGAGCTTGTTTGATCAATGCCAACTTGAGAGAAACCAACTTAATCGGAGCCGATTTGAGCGGTGCAGACTTGAGCGGTGCGGACTTAACAGGAGCGAAAATAGGTTACGGCGATCGAGTTATGGTAAAACTCACCGGAGCTAGATTAACAGGTGCGATTTTGCCCGACGGTACGGTTCACAGTTAAAGGATTTAGTTTTTTGTAAGTTGCTTTCGGCCCGGGTTTTACCAGAAATATTTGCTGCAACCACAAATACACAAAAATCCGCCCTCGCGAATTTTCGATCGAAACTTATACCAATTTTAAAAAATAATGCAACAGTATTCTTGTCCCCCCCCTTAGCAAGGGGGGGCTAGGGGGGGTCGAAGAGTGTTGCACGATTTTAGAGAAATAGTATTATATTATGTCCGGTAGAACAACCGCAATAAAATTGGTTTGTAGCGAGGACTAGAGTCCTTGCTGCGAACCCGTAGCGGTTGCGTTACATCGCAGAAACCGAGTTTTTTTACTTGGTTCAAGGACTGCAACGAAGTATTTTGGTTCATCAAACCCGGTTTCTGCATCCCTGACCATTGGTGACAAGTTAAGATTTACTTGCATTTGTCAATCAGTAAGATTACTCAAAAAACTGTTTGTTGAGGAGTGGAAAATTCGCAATTTGGGGTAAATGGGCACAAATATGGCGCTTCGCACGATCGCACTCGGGCCCAAATCTCAGTTTTCCACCCAAAATCTGAGTAAATTTTGAGTATAATTGCTGATTGACAAATGCTTCCTTAGCTTAAATTGTGACGAATGATCCCTGACTGTTAATCTACTTTTATATTAATTACTTCCGGCGATCGCGCAACTTTCGCGCAGCAGCCAGCATAGCGCCTCCCGCCATCAAACCCCCCACAGTCATCGGTTCGGGAACCGCCTCAGCTTTTGTCGTTCCCACAGAACCGCCTTTAATAAATACAGCAGAATCTAAATTGCCATCGCCCACATCTTTAATGCGGATGCTGAGAACATTCGTCTGATTTTGCTTGAGCAAACCCTCAAAACCTAAAACTTTAGTAAAACCGTCCAGCTTAACGATGTTAGCAGCAATACCTGTAAAACTTGGGTTGTCAATATAGTCTGGGTGATCTGTAGAGCGATTATTTGGAGCGGGAACAAGATTATTAATCGTAACTGTTTTTCCGTCGCTCAATTTTGCCAAATTAGTGCCGTTCAGCAGCAGTTCAAAATCGTCATTAAATTCAGAACCGCCGAACTCAGGAAACTCCTCCGAAGCAAATACATATTCAAAGAACAACTTTTGAACCGTGCTATTAGCAAAAAAGCTGAGGTTTAGCTGAGTCAAATCCCCCTGTTCACCCTTATTCCCAAAGTCCGTGTTTAAATCGCTGCTGTTGGTCATTACGTTATCTTTCCGATTCTGACCCGGTATATCGGCGACTTTACCAGTGCTGAGAACAACACCTGATTTCAAACCGAAGGGGTCATCAGTGAAAGTACCAAAAGCAGCCGCATTACCCGTAATTGAAACAGAGAAATCACTCAAGCCGGCTGTATTAGTTCCCAACAAATTATTTTTTAAAGTCTCAATGTTATTAGTTGCCCCTACCGAAAATGCCATTGCTGGCGCTGCCAACAAGCCTAGAACACCCGTCAATGTAGCAGTTAAGGCACCCATTTGGTGATAATTTATCATAACTTATTGCTTAAAAATACAAAGCTGATTCAATGCACAACTTAATTATCACATTATATAACTATCAATGTCTAGTGCCTTTACAATAACTTTATATATACGTGTATTTACGGTTATCTGATTAATTGTTTTGGGTAGTTTTTTGCAGTTAGTTAGTCAAGAAACCTCAGCGCAAAGATACAAATGCCAAAATACACGCAGACAGACTAATAATTTCAGGACTTACGCACTGGATAAGCTTTGCTCGCCAGCGAGAGGGGGAGAGGGGGAGAGGGGGAGAGGGGGAGAGAGGGGGAATAGTTTATTAAACTATACAATCTAAATCCACAAATGTTTACCAATGTTTACCAAAGAAAACGGGTTTTTATACGGTTTGCGATCGCGCATGCAGCGTGGGATTTTGGTGAAAAACCTGGTTTCTGGGTAAGTCGGCAATTTATATCAAGTCGGGTCGATCGAGCATTCGAGTCGGGGGCGGGGCGGGTTTACTCAAGTGCTGGTGAAGAAGTCAAGATGATGACGAACCCGCCCTACAACAATTACGTTTCACAGATGACTAAAACCCTCTTGCTTCTCCTTCCCCGCGCGGATCGGCAGCCCCTTCCAACCAACCGTCCGCAGTCAGGACGATCGCAGTAGCGTTTCCCCAGCCGTCACGTTCGAAAATCAGGTGTCCCCGACGCCGCAACTCCGAAAGCGTCGCAGCCTCAAAACCTCCCCGTTCCACCATCAGGCGATCGGGCTGCCACTGGTGGTGTACGCGAGGTGCAGACACAGCATCGCCGACATTCATGTCGTAAACCAATACGTTCAGTACAATTTGCAGCACCGTGGTAATAATCGTGCCACCCCCGGGAGCCCCCGCAGCGAGGCGAAATTTGCCATTTTCTGTCACGATGACTGGCGTCATGCTCGATAAAGGAGTTTTGCCCGGGGCGATCGAATTTGCCTCCCCGCCCACCAAACCAGACGACAAATTCGGCACTCCCGGCGCCGCTGCAAAATCATCCATCTCGTTGTTGAGCAAAATTCCCGTACCCGCAGCCACGACTCCAGCCCCAAAACCGCCATTCACTGTAAACGTTAAGCTTACAACATTGCGCTCTTTGTCAACTACCGTCAGGTGGGTAGTTTCGGGAGACTCCCACACAAAGCGACTTAAAGTTTCAGCGTCAACAGCTTTCACCTCTGACGAAGGTCTGGCTTTTGACATTTGGATTTGCGATCGTCTCAATTTGCCATAATTGCTGCTAGTCAGAGCTTTGACCGGTACACTCACAAAATCCGGGTCGCCCAAATACTGTGCCCTGTCAGCATAAGCAATCCTCATGCTCTCCGCCAGCAAGTGTAGCATATCTGGACTTTCCCTCCCCAACCTCTTGAGATCCGTATCTCCCAGAATATTCAAGATTTGCAACAAATGAACGCCGCCGGAAGAAGGAGGCGACATGGCACAAATTTCGTAAGTGCGAAAGTTGCCACAAACCGGATTCCGCCAAATCGGCGTATAGTTTTTCAAATCTTCCAGAGTGATAAGGCCGCCATTTTTAGCCATATCGGCGGCGATCGCCCGCGCAATGTCCCCGGTATAAAAACTCTGCGGATTTTCAGCAATCTGCCGCAAAGTCCGCGCCAAATCCCGCTGCACCAAAAGCTCCCCCGGCTGGTATAAAATGCCACCGCGAGTAAAAACCTCCCGCGCCGCCCGGTTTTTTTCGATCGCATCGTGTCGTCGCTCGGTAGCCGTGGTAAACCGCGAACTTACCGGAAAGCCTTTTTCAGCTAGGGCGATCGCCGGCGCCACCACCGCCGCCCAAGGCAACTTACCGTACTCGCGGTGCACCGTATAAAGTCCAGCCACAGTACCCGGAATACCCGCCGCCAAATGACCGTCCCGACTTGCCTTTGGGCGCACCTTGCCTGACTTGTCGAGGTACATATCCCGCGCCCCCCGTTTCGGAGCTCGTTCCCGGAAATCCAGCGCTTGCACAGTACCCGTTTCAGCCCGCCGCAGCAGCAAAAAACCTCCGCCGCCGATACCCGCCGAAAAAGGCTCCACCACCGAAATCGCCAAAGCCGTAGCAGCCGCCGCATCCACTGCATTGCCTCCCTGTTGCAGCACCGCCAGCCCCGCAGCGCTCGCGAGGGGGTGAGCCGAGACAGTCATGCCCTGTTTGCTGCGCTGCTGCTGCAAGTTTGGCTGTAGCTGCTGCTGGCAGCCAAACAGCAAGACTGTTAGGAAACAAGTATAAATTCGCACTTTACTGCTTAACTTTGAAAACATTTTTCCCCAGATTTGCGAGTTTATATCACAGTATAAACTAAACGACATCATTCTAAAGAAATAGATTTAGTTTTACTCCCGATAAGAATCCTTAACTGCCGCAAATTTACTATTCAAATCAGTCCGACAGCTTTGTTAAATACACTACACTCTAAGTCCAATTATCGGAATCTTAAGTAGGAGAAAATTTATCACTAAAGTGTTGCAAGCGATCGGGACGTTTGCTACAATAGCTATTTAAGTCAGTAAATCTTTGTTGATAAGTATCTATTTTCCCAAAGAACAACCTCAAACAAAAATTTAAGGGAACGTTATGAACTCAGAAAATATCGACCCATTCATCCCCGAACTCAACTCTCAAAACATCGGTAGCAGAGCGATTGCAGGTGCGATCGAGAAAAAGTTAAACACCGAAAAAGTCAGCACTGCTTCGCCCGCAGTCCCCGAAGCCAGAACCGCCCTAGAAGCATCAGCAGCACCTGAAATTAGCACAACTTTTCACCCAGAAAAAGTTAGCATCATTATGCCGGCATTCAACGCCCAAGACACAATTGGCGAAGCGATCGCCTCCGCACTCGGAGGAACTCACCGGAATCTAGAAATCCTAGTAATTGACGACGGTTCCACCGACGACACCGAAAAAATCGTCACCGACATGGCTGGAAAAGACCAGCGAATTAAGTATTGCAAAAACCCCAAAAACTTAGGAGCTTACAAATCTAGAAATCTAATGATCGAAGCAGCAACCGGAAAATTTATCGCATTTTTAGACAGCGACGACACCTGGGAACCAAACAAACTAGAAGAATGTTTGAAAATGTTAAAACAGCACCCAGAAGTTAAATCAGTCGGTCACGCCCTCCGCTATCTAGACAAGCGCGGCAACAAAGTCAGCTACATCCCCACATATCCCACAAATCAAGAAGAATTGCAGAATGTTCAAGAAAACGGTGCGCTTCCCTGGGTTTTTCCCACAGCTTTAGTAGCAGAACGAGAAGCTATCCTAGAAATGGGAGGATTTTTAGACTGGAAAGTAGCAGCAGATACCGAGTTCATGGCCAGACTAGCTCAAAAGCACGGGATGCTAGCTACAAAAACACCATTAGGAAACTACCGAGTTTTGGGCAACTCTTTAACCGATAAATATTGGTTGGACAAGCGTTTAGCCATAGACTGCGTTAAAGAAAACCAGCAGCGCAGGATTCGCGGTGAATCAGAGTTAACATTGACCGAATACCGAGAAATCTTTTTCCAAAACCTGCCGCCCTTGAAAAAGCTCAATAAGTTAAGAGAGATTGCGGCAACTCGCTTTATGAGAAAAGCCGGAGAAAGCTGGTTAAATCGGGAGATTTTGCCTACTCTGATTTACGGAATTGCCACAACAGTGCTGAACCCTCAAGCCACTGTGCACAAAATTAAGTGGATGAAATATCAGAAGCGATTAAATCAAGAATTTAACTAATTGGCTGTTGGGCTGCTACGAATAGCTGACCGGACGCTGCGGCTTTATTGCAGTAGCTAAACAGTTAACAGGAATTAGGATCTGAAGCAAGGTAGATGGTCAACAGCTTCCACTGGCTACATACTTAGTAGAGCAGACAGGAGTTGAATTAAGTGGTGAGCAAATTAGGAAAATATTACACTCATAGTCCTAGACGCATGGGGGCCCAGAATCCCGGTTTTTTTTACAAAAATACTTCGTACCATCCCGCATATTCGGTAAAAAACCCGGTTTCTTTGGTATTTATGCGTAAGTCCTGACTCAAACAAAGTACGTTTACCGCGCCCGAAAAATATAGCCTAGCCCACAAACAAGACTTCACTAAAAGGGAAACATTTAAAGATAAGTTATTAGGGTATTTAGAGGCTTCAAAGCTAGATCCATAAAAGCTCTGCCATAGCAGTCCTAAATCACTCGTGAATAACAAGAGTCCCGAATTCTTTGAGAATTCGGGGCTCTGAGCCTCTCGATTTTCCCAACTCCTGCAACGATTGCTATATTAGACCTCTTGCAAAAATCCTTTTAATCAAATTCTGGAACGGGCAAGATGCCCATTCCACAAGAAAAAAAATTTTGTGGGATGGGCATCTTGCCCGTCCTAGTTATTTTTGCAAGAGGTCTATTACAAGTTAAACATGGAAGAGCTTATCAAGTTTGGCTAACGAATTATAATTAGGTTTGTAGTGAGGAATTGAGTCCTCTATCGCCCTGTTCTGGCGCACAACAAAAAATTTAATTATCAGCAATTAACCGCACTCGATCTGAGTCATAAACCCGGTTTTTTAGTAATATCTAGTTGTCAAACCAACAATTTTTGGTGATGCCCGGTTTCTCTGGGTAAGTCCTATTAAAGCAAGAATATCCGATCGACTCAGAGGAAAACTCCAATCCCCCGACAAAACCCTCAATCCCTCGCAGCCGACGCCTGTGTGTCAGAACAATTACCCGCCAAATAGTCTGGACTCCGGCTCCTAACCGGTTTCCCCCCCTTATGGTAGATAACACTCGGTCGGCAGGCCTGTTATATTTTTGGGATTATGTAGGCAAGTTTCGGGAATACAGGGTACTTGCACGTAAAGGAGTCAGAGTGTCTGCTTCCAGACTATAGGCGAACCACTACCAAACCCCACCTAATGCAAGTTATGAACAGCGAAAAAGTCAGTGTGATCATTCCTGCATTGAATGCTGCCGATACTCTGGCCGAGACAGTTGCCTCCGTACTCAATGGTACCCACCAGCATCTAGAAATTTTAATAGTTGATGACTGCTCTAGTGACACTACTGGCCAAGTTGGTGCTAAACTGGCAGAGCAAGATTCGAGAGTTCAATACTTCCGAAATCCCCAAACTTACGGGGTTTCTAAGTCGAGAAATTTAATGATGTATCGGGCAACGGGCGAGTATGTAGCGTTTCTCGACAGCGACGATACCTGGGAACCCAACAAGCTAGAAGTTTGTTTGAAGATGCTCGAAGACAATCCTGAAGTCAAAGCTGTGGCTCACGCTTTACGCTATTTAGATAAGCGCGGCAACAAGTTGAGTTATGTTCCCACCTATCCTACAACTAAAGCAGAAATGCAGGCGATTAAGGAGACAGGCGAAAGTCCTTGGGTTTTCCCGTCTTCAGTTGTAGTCGATCGCTCCATTCTCCTCACAGAAGGCGGCTTTGCAGAAGATTGGCAGGTAGGAGAAGATACAGAGTTATTTACCAAAATTGCTCAAAAGTACGGCTTGCTAGCGGCGACAGCACCTTTGGGAAATTATCGAATTAGAGGGAATTCTCTCACAGATAAGCACTGGCTGAAAAAGCGCATAGCTGCTGATTGTGTTAAGGAAAACCAACTGCGGCGCTTGCGGGGGGAAAAAGAGTTATCGCTCAACGATTACGAACAGGTATACTTTAAGAATTTGCCACTTTTGAAAAGGCTTAACAAATTTCGAGAAGTTTTGGCACTGCACTACATGAGAAAGCTGGGACAAAGTTGGTTAAATCGGGAGGTTTTGCCGACTATTGTTTACGGCGTCGCTACCACAGTGCTCAATCCTCAAGCTACTCTGAACAAGTGGAAATGGATGAAGGCTCATGAAAAGTTGAGTCATCAAACGGCAGAAGGCATCCCTCATTCGGCAGAATAAAACCCCCAGCAATCATCTGAAATTCGGGCGATACCCTAGGGGTTCTTGTATTTGTATTATGACTTACGCATGGGGCCCGAGAAACCGGGGTTTTTACCTTGGGTGCGGGCTGCAACCGGGGTATTTTCGTACAAAACCAGGTTTCTGAGTGTCGCAGTGCGATCGCGAACTGAAAAATCCTTGATAGTGGCGATCGGATGTCAGCCTTGAGTTACTCCCCGTCACTTTCAACCCTAATAATATTAAATCCGGTAGCATGGGGATTAGGAGCGTACGAACTCTTAAGCTCGCAGCGCGGATCGCAAGAGCTTGACTAAAGTGCCAAATAGTTTGCTAAAATTCTCCAGAGTTAATCATTGAGAGGAAGTTTTGTGTTTGCCCTGAAACGAGCGCTCAAACTGAATAACAACGAAGCGACTTTGATGGCAAGACACGCAGGATTCCGGCGCGTAGTATTTAACTTTGGGTTAAGCTTGCGGACTCAAATGTATAGCGAGGGAAAATTCACAGACTCGAAGGTGCTCGACGAAGTTAAAAAAGTTCTTACCAACTACGTCAAGAAAAAGCCTGAATTCGGCTGGATGAACCAGTTGTCTAGTCGAGTTTATCAAAATGCTTTAAT
>NZ_JAUBWA010000096.1:0-12513 GCF_036702825.1 Microcoleus sp. A003_D6
TTTCCAGGCGACTGAAGTCGCTACCGCTTTCCTCCCCATGTCTAAAGCCAGGGGCTTCTCGCTCGTTTTTCTGGTGAGTGTCGATCGCACGCAACTTCGGACATCAAATTGCAGGGGACAGTATTTCTGCTTACTGAGTGGGGATTAATTTCGGCATCCTACTTGCAATACACTCTCAAAAAAATCAAGAGAAAATTAGCCTGAAACCCCCATACAAAGCGACTGCGGCCGCTCTATACTGACGTGACTGCTGCCGAAACTCTTTATAATAAGACTGAAGCAAAATAAAATTAACAGTGGTTGAGTCGCGGTATATCAAACCGTCCCGATAAACCTGATTACAAATTTTTTGCAGCGTAAGTCCTATAAAACACTATACAACCAGAGTTGAGGAAAATGCGCTTAGTCATAGTTCAGTATGCCGGCGATTACGCAGAAGCCTTTGTGCGTTTAGCCAAAGGTGGAAGCGAAACATACTACGCTCAAAAATATTCTGTTGATGCCGTTACCGAGATGGCAAAACGAGCGGAGTCAGTAACGGTTATTTGCTGCATGACACCAGAATTTGAGGATCGGGTTCTAGAAAACGGCGTGCGGGCGATCGCTTGCGGATTTAGTCACCCAATTAATTCCCAAAAATTGATCGAATTAATTGCTGCACAAAATCCGACTCACTTAATCATGCGGACTGTTCTTCCAGACGTTTTCAAGTGGGCAATTAAAAACAAAATTAGAACCATCGCTGTATTTGCAGAATCTATTGCGACCACAAGTTGGCGAAATAAAATCCGCAACTATTTCCTAGCCAAGTTGTTGAATAACAAGCAAATAGAATGGGTGGGGACTTACTGCCTTACTTCATCTTTATTGTTCAAACAAATTGGAGTGAAACCAGATAAAATAATACCTTGGGACTTCCTGATAGAGACCAATCCCGGCTCTCTTTCGCCGAAAGAAATCCCTGCGGGCGTCAAAAGTTTAAAATTATTTTACGCTGGTTTGTTAATACAAAGTAAGGGAGTTGGCGATATCTTAGAAGCCGTAGCCAAGTTAAGAGAGCGGAATATATCAGTTCACTTAAAAATGGCAGGTAAAGGCGAAGAAGAGTTTTTTGTCCTGCGAGCCGAACAGTTGCAAATTAAAGATTCTGTAGAATTTATGGGAGTAATACCAGCTCAGACTATAGAACCTTTAATGAGAGAATGCGATCTCGTTTTGGTTACTAGCAGGCACGAATATCCCGAAGGTTTTCCACTGACAATTCAGCACGCTTTACGCACTCAAACACCGATAGTAGCTTCGGATCACCCGATGTTTAAAACCTATTTGAAGAACGGCGTTAATTCCATGATTTTTGAGGCGGGGAACTCTCTGGCTTTAGCGGAATGTATCGAAAAAGTAATTTCGGATTCAGCGCTTTACCACAATCTTTCTGTGGCTTCTCACTCAACTTGGTATGAGTTGCGCCTACCTGTCAAATGGGCAGAATTGATCGATCGCTGGCTGGAGGATTCTCCTGAAAGCAAGCAGTGGTTATTTGAACAACGGCTGGCTTCTGGAGCCTACTACTCAACACAAAGTTAATAATTGGGTCAACCTAATTAAACTTGAGTAGGACTTATATGTAGTCCTGTCATATAACCACCATCAGGCAAGTAGTGAAGACGAAGAGTCGTTTCTTAAAGATTTTAGGCAATAAAGACTCTTCGTCAGTCCTCTCCTTTTTAGTTTTTATTTGGCCTGCATTTTTTGCCGAATCTGCTCTCCGCGTCTAGCAGCAACTTGTGGCCAAGTCAACTCCAAAGCTCGCTGGCGGGCGGCGACTCCCATCTTAGCCCGCAAATCAGGAGAATTAGATAGTTTTCGCAGTCCCTCCACCCAGGCGTCTGTATCGTAGGGATCGAGAATTATGCCGTCAATGCCATCACGCACAACACCGCCTCCTCCCATCGGTGAAGTGAGAATCGGCAAACCATGACCCATTGCTTCATAGATAACGAGTGCGCTACCTTCCTCCAGACTGGGAAAGGCAAAAAAGTCAGCTTGGCGATAGGCAGAACTGTAGTCCAAGGCATAATCAAAGTGAACTACATCAGGACGATTCAGCAAATGGCTGCAAGTTTGAGCGATCGCCGGTTCGAGTTTGCCAAAAATTGTCAGTTTTCCCTTAATCCCTGCTCGCTCCCAAGCCTGCAAGAGCAGGTGAGTCCCTTTGCGGACGCAGGCAAAACCGAGAAACAGGATGTTAATTTCCTCTGACGGCGGTTTGTGGGAGTTATAATTGGGGAAATTCTTTGGCGACCAACCTTCAGTGGTTAACAGCAGTTTTTCTTCAGGAACTCCGGCTTCTTGAAACGATTTTACTACTGCCGGACTGGGACAAAACAGAAAGTCAACTAGCTTGAGTTTTTGCTCTTCGTTCTTAATTGTTTCTGGGGTAATTGCGTGTTGAGGTTGCAATTCCAAGCGAGAGTAAGCATCGTCAAGGATACTCTTAGCTTGCCTTTGACAAGTATTAACTCGCTCCCAAAAAATCGGCTTGCTCTGCTTGTTAACGCTCTTTACAGTATCTAAGGAGAGACCGGGCCACAAGTAGGCAGCATCAAAATCTTTGAGATCTTTGAGAAAACGCTTCTCTGTCTTAATTTTGGGAAGACTGGGGCTGCGGTAATACAGTTTTTTCAGAAATGACGGAATTGCTTCAACTATATTGGAGCCGCGGCACGAGCGATCGCAACTCGGGACAACCATGCGAGCCTTCAGCTCAGGGTGTTGCCATTCTTTGCACACCGAAAAAAATACGTGGCTGATGGCTCGGTCATTGCAATGTATTGGGGATAAAGCACTCAGTTTTAACATGGGATTCATCTTAAGTTAACTAAAGTTTTTCTACTTCTTTCTCAACACGGAGATAGAAAAATGAGGCTCGGTTTAGAGACCAGTTTCGTTTGATTTAAAAGTAGATTCTGCCGTCTGACAGTGATTGTATGGTGACAAGATAACATTTCAGTAAATTCACTGACAAGGCCCTGAACCCAAAATTATGTATTTTTACTGTAAAGAATGAAGCAGCAGCATCCAAAACGCACTGAAAATTTTTCCAATATGTTTAGCGTCCTACTAAATAGGGCTTTTCAAGCGTTTTAGATAACTTGGCGATTGAAATTGCTGCTACACATACTCTCCTGGTGGATATTACGTACTAAAATAACTGACCGAAAACATCCAGGGTACAAGCTCCCGGATCGCGGCCGCGGATCGGGTCTCACTCCGGGGGGCATCCGAGCGAACGGAGAATGGTACAGGCCGATGAAGTGGCATCTAAAATCTCAAATCTCAAATCCATCGACCGGGTATTAAACCCGGATTTGGTATAGCAGAAGGAACAAGGAAGAAGTTCACCACCCCTGCCCCCTCAAAGGGGGAAATCAGAAGGTAAATGCAATAAAATCAATGGTTTGGGCTATTAAAAACGTCCGGTGGAACCTTCAAGGTTGCTAGATCGTTACCTTCCAAAGGGCGTTGTGGAGTAAAAAATATCCTAGCTGCTTTTGTTAAAAAACAGCTAGGATGTTTGTATTGCCAACTATTTCAGGACTTTAGCCTGCCGTTGCTAAAACTGCACTTTCAGCTTTCCCGATCGCCAAACATTTTTTAACAGCAGCAATGACATCTTCCACATCTGCATCTGTTAATTTTGCCGAAATCGGCAAGCTAACTGTATGCCGCCCGATGTAAGCAGCATTTGGATAGTCCTCCGGCTGCCATCCAAACATTTCCTGATACACAGGATGTTCCGGCATACTCATGTAATGTACGCCGACACCGATATTTTCCGCATTGATAGCGTTGAGAAACTCGTCGCGGCTGATTCCTACTTTGGCTTCATCTACCAGAATTGTGTACAGGTGATAAGCGTGAATTGTATCCGGTTCCGGGTTCGCGGGCAAAGTAATCGGCAAGTCCGCAAATGCTTCGTTGTAGCGCTGCCAAATCTGCTCCCGCCGCTGCCAATAAGGGGCGACTCGTTTCAATTGATGAATGCCGATCGCAGCTTGCAGATCCATCATATTGTATTTAAAACCGACTTCCACCACTTGGTAGTGCTTGTAACCCGAGTCGCTGAAGCGCTTCCAAGCATCTTTGCTCATACCGTGCAGCGCTAAAACGTTGAGCCTGTCGGTATCTTCTTGACTGGCGGCCAGAATCATTCCTCCTTCCCCGGTAGTAATGTTTTTGGTAACATAAAAGCTGAAGCATCCGAAGTCGCCAAATGTGCCTGCTTTCCGTCCCTTGTACTCTGTTTCGATCGCGTGAGCACAGTCTTCAATTAACTTCAAGTTGTGACGGCGAGCAATCTCGCAAAGCGCATCCATATCGCAGGGACGACCTGCGAAGTGAACCGGCAAAATTGCTTTAGTTCTTGAAGTGATTTTAGCTTCGACTTGAGCCGGGTCAATATTCATTGTCACCGGATCTACATCCGCCAATACCGGTGTTGCCCCTGCATGGATGATGGCATTAACTGTAGCGCAAAAAGTCATCGGAGTAGTTATCACTTCATCCCCCGGTTCCAAGCAAGCAGCGAGGACGCTCAAGTGCAGTCCCGCCGTACAGGAATTGACTGCAATCGCGTACTGGGAACCCTTGTAAGCATTGAATTCGTCTTGAAATTTCCTGACTTTCGGGCCTGTACCCAACCAACCTGTTTTCATGGTTGCCACCAATTCTTGAATTTCAGCATCTTCGATCGCCGGAGCGCCGAAAACCAAAAAACGGTCTTTTGAACGAATAGGATTGTTGTTCATGTTGCTAGTCTTACCCAGTAAGTAAAGTCGATCAACAGCAAGTATTAATTAATACCATCTCAGCGTTTTTCATTCCATTTTTTTGAGCCATAGCTTTTGCTAATGCCTTACGTAATAGCACCTTTTGTAGCACAAGCTTACTAACGATCGGCGGTTTTTCCGCAAGCGCCTGACTCTGACAGAATTTCTCTATTTTAAGATAGATGATCTGGAATGTCCACCCGATATTATTTCAGTTTATGGGCGATACACAAGCTCTTACCCGCCTTTTTTTTAAAAATACTTTCCTTCCAAACAACACTGTTAGTCCTTGACAAACTTTTTTGAAACTGTAGAACATCAATACTCCGGACAGTTTTTTGGGCAGCGACTGAAACCCGCATTCTACCGTTAAGATTTCACCTGCTGAGGAAGCTGGAACCCTGATTCTACCGTTGGTGATTGAAAACTGTCCGGACTATTGGAACATCTATCATGAGATAGATTTGACAGCGAAGTTATCTGATTTAGATTTTATAATTAGGAATGACTGATTCCCGTCAGGTTTGGAGCTTGCCTGGAGTTATATTTTTTTTAAGCTTGTGTAAAAATTAGGCAAATTTTGCACAAAAAAAATGTAACTCCCCTGTAATTGATGCAAGTTCAGCAACATTCTGCGATCGCACGAATCAACCCTCCTAGACAAAATCCGCTACAATCTAGGCAGGCGAATCTTGTTCAAAATATCTTGCAGCCGTTCTGAAACGCCGCCCAATTGTTCTGACAAAGCTACAAGTTTGCCGTAAGCTTCAACTAAGCGATCGCCCTCAACATTAACCTCTGGAGCAGGATAATTCTTCATCGCTTCCAGCAGCGTAATCTCGTTATCATTAGTTGCAGACAGCACCAAGGCCTCGCGCAAAGCTTCTCGATTTGCATTCCCAGAAGGAGTGCGAATTACCTGACCCACTTCATCGAGAATTATTTCCCCAACCTTACTGTTGAGCGTTTGATCCAAAAACCTTTGACTGACTTTTACCGGTCTCGTCAGACTGCTGCGAACCGCTTCCGGGTCTTTTTTTGCCTTTCCCAGCAGCATTTCTAAACCGGGCGACATTTTCCCAGTTTGTGCAAAAATTTCTAATTCGCTGACTGGTAAAGTCATGCGGATCGCACTGTATTTGAGCACTACCTTTTCGGCCGCCGCCGCAGCACTGCTGTAAAATACAATTCCCACACCTGCTGCTAAAAATAACGTCCACCGCTCTTTGAAAAATGACTTGCTCATAGTAAAATCTCCCAACATCTTTTTCTAATTCGACTGTGACACATCTACCAATTTCTCGCTCCTAGCAAAATGCCGAAGGCCAGCTCTTCTATCAGTGAAGGCTGGCGCTGGGCTTAAATTTATTTTATATATTTAGGGTCTTTATGAAGGCTGACCCCAATTGAACCAATTACAAGCGGTTTATGATTAGGGTCTTTAAATTTGCTGACCCCAATTGAACCCACTATATTATCGTCACAGGGATCGCTCGCAAACCAGGATTTCATAATAATTTCTTTATATTTCTAACTATTCCTTGCCTCAGATAGATTTTTGTCTCAATTTGTAAATTTTTTGTTACTTCGACTTCGGGACTCGGCCCTCGGCGCGCTGCTCCCAGCGAAACAGAAACACCATCAGAGCCACAACTCCGACTTGGAGGGCAAAATTGGGAAAAGCAGAGCCAATTTCCCGCCCCGAGGCAATTTTAGCGAGGAAAACCAAGCCGCCGATAAAGCCGGAAGCGCCGCAAGCTACGTAAACAAACTGTCGCAGAGGCCGATAGGGAGCGGCAATTTCTGCGGTTAAACGCTCGTATTGTTGGCGGCTGAGGTTGCGGGGGTTTTTTGGGATGTATGTGCGATCGTCCGAATTTGGGGCTGGCATAGATTTAAGAAATAATTCAGTTGACAGTTGACAGTTGACAGTTGACAGTTGACAGTTAACCGCACGCGGGGCGACTTCTACCTGGAAGTCCGAGGATTGAAGTAATGAATAGTCTTCTTTTAATTTCTCCCGATCGGGCTTGGGCTTTAAACCAATTCTTTCTGGTAAATTAGGATGGGGCTACAAAAACCCGGTTTTTACCACAAATCCTCTGGCTGAGGTGACCAATACGGCCACAAAACCGCGTTTTTGGTACTGTGCGCGCAGTTCGAGTGAATATTAGACTACAACAAATATCTCACAACTGCCGAAATAAATCACCGCTGAATCAAAAGCACAACAGTCTGCAAACAGCCGACAAAAACACCCAAAACTCCTCCTAAATTTACAATTCCCTGCAACTCGCTTTTGACAATTCCCTGAATTGCTAACTCCAAATCTTCAGGAGAAGTACCTTTTACTCGATCGACAATCACCTGGTCGATATTCAAAATCGGGATAGCCTGAGCTACAATATTTTCTAAATCCCGCTCTAAATAACGATCTAAAACCAAAGCCAGTTCTTTGCTGACAATTTCCAGGGAAGCGCTCATCACCGCTGAAGTTTGCAATCGATTGAGAATCAACCGCGAAATATTTTCCCAGTCAATAGATTTGCTCAACCCCTCAAGTACGTCTGTACCCCGCTGTTGAACGTAGGTGCGAACACTGTCGCGCATAGTTTTTCGCAACTGTCTCACAGTCGAAACCGGTAAATTTTGCATCGACAAATTTTGCAGCCATTCCTGAAGTCGCCCGCGAATTCCCAAAGAAACAGTTAACTCTGCTAACCGCTGATTTGTCGCTTCTCTGTCATCCAGACAAAAAGTCCGCAGCCGAGTTAAAGTGTTGCGCAAACCAAACAAATTGGCTACTACCCAATAAGTGCCGCTGGTTTTTTCTCTAAACCCTTCATCGATAATCGAAATATTGCGATCGGTCAAAAAGTCAATCAAAGTCTGCCGCAGCACTTCCGGCGGTATTACTACCTGCAACAGCCAATCAGCCAACTGGCCCGCTTGAGCTTCGGTTAGCTGAATCTCCAGCAAAACTTGGTCAAAAATTTGATTTAGCTGAGCTTCTAAAAAATCTTCCCGGCGCGCCAAAACTTTGAGAATTCGCGGCACAGATTCCCCCAGTAAATCTCGCAGAATGTTAGCAAGAATTTTAGCGGTTTTTTGCTCTGCGTCTGCTTTTACCTGATCCAGCGCCAACTGCAACAGCCAGAGAATTATCGACTGCATCCGCTCAGTTTGCAGGAGGCGGCGCGCTAAGTTTTGCAGTTCCTGTGGCGTCAGCAGCGAACCCATAATTGTGTCGGAAATTCGCTTTGCTAAACGCTCTTGGTTGCGGGGGATCAAGCCTGGAGTGAAAGGCAACTTCCGCCCTTTGATGTAAATAGCTCGATAGGGGCGGAACAGCATTTTGATAGCTATATCATTAGTGAAATAGCCAATAATTCCTCCCACTACAGGTGGGGCCAACAACAGCCAAATGTCAGACGGATTCATCAATAATTGGGGAATTGGGAATTGGGAATTGGGCATAGGGCATGGGGCATTGCTCATTGCTCATTGCTCAATTGCTCATTGCTAGTAAATAACAAACAACTAATAACAAACAACTAATAACAAACAACTAATGACCAATGACTAATGACTAATGACTAATGACTAATGACCAATACTCCCATCATAGCTCCGGCAATGGGATAGTGGGTGGCGGCGGCAAATCCGGCTTGGCGGGCGATCGCGACTTGCTGCTGGCCGATCGGGAATTTTTCTAAACTAGGATTAATGTAGGCATATTCTTGAGTCATGCCAAATTGCTGAGCAATCGGTACTACGAGAGTATCTAGATAAAACTGCTGAAAGCTCCGCATTAGGGAATTGCTGGGGCGGTGGAAGTCGAGAATAGCTGCTGTGGCACCGGGTTTGAGCACGCGGTGCAATTCTTGAAGACTGCCGGGGATGTCCGTCACGTTGCGCAAGCCGTAACCCATTGTGGCGCAGTCGAAGTAATTGTCGGGAAAAGGCAAGTTTAGGGCGTCAGCTTCTACCCAGGTAATGGGACTAGAAGGGGTGAGAAAAGGTCGATCGCGCCTGGCCGCAACGGCCAATTGTTCGGCAGAAAAATCTACTCCAAATACGCAACCGGTAGGCCCTGCTTGTTTTGCCAGCAGCAAAGCTAGATCCCCGCTGCCGCAGCACAAGTCTAAACAAGTATTTCCCGGACCCGCACTGCTCCATTTCACTGCCATTTGCTTCCAAATCCGGTGCTGCCCAAAGCTCAACCAGTCGTTCATTTTGTTGTAAACTGGTGCAATTCGATTAAATATAGTTTTAATTTCTTGGGCGTTATTAGTCATTAGTTATTAGTTATTAGTCATCAGTCATCAGTCATCAGTCATCAGTCATTGGTCATTAGTCATTAGTCATTGGTCATTAGTCATTAGTCATTGGTCATTAGTCATTAGTCATTGGTCATCAGTCATTAGTCATTAATCATTAGTCATTAATCATTTATCATTGGTCATTGGTCATTGGTCAGCATAAAAAAATAATTAATCCGTCGATTCATCTCATGCCGTCGCCAGTCATTAATGATTTTTTATTTGTTAGCGATCGGTTATATTTTGTCTTGAATCATTGGTTTGCTATCATTTTCGACTCAATACAGAGCTCCGACTGATGACTGATGATTAATGACTGATGATTAATGACTGATGACTGATGACTACTGAGCCTGAAAACTCGTCAATACCAAAGCAACTTGTTGAGCGGCGAGGTGAACTGTTGTGAGTTCGTCGGGGCGCAGGGAACAAGGTTGCTTCCACTGGATGGAAATCAGGGCAATCGATCGACCTTGGTGAATCACCGGAACGCTCAGGTGAGCTTGAATGCCGGATTTTTGATAGTGCGGCAGGCTAGCCAAGGCGGAGTCGCTGGCAATATTCACAGCACCCTGCATAGTTCCAGAGGCGATCGCTTCTCGAACCAGAGGGTCATCTGCCAGCCAATTTTCCACTGTTTGGCCGCTGGTGTGACTGCCTTGGACTGGCATTAAAACATTTTCTTCCACCAGTTGCAAAATGCAAGCGTCCGCCAAAAAATTATCGCTCACAGCAGTAGCAATCGGCTCTAAACTTGCTTCCAAACTCGGATAATCCGCAGCCGTTTGCATGATTGTTGCTAACAGTTGTATTTGATTTTGGGCGCGGTGCAATTCCTCAGTCCGCTGCTTGAGAACTTCATAAGTCTCGGCCGCTTTTTGCACCACCATTTTCAATTCGTTCGGGTCCCAAGGCTTGGTGATATACTTGTAAACCTGTCCCGAGTTAATCGCATCCACCAAGTCTTCAATGTCCGTAAAACCAGTCAAGATAATTCTGACCGTATTCGGAAACTGGGGCACGGTTTTGCTCAGAAACTCCGTTCCCTTCATTTCTGGCATCCGCTGGTCGGAAATGATGACGGCAACCTCGCCTTCGATGCCGAGGACTTCCAAGGCGCGAATTCCGCTCTCAGCTTTGAGCACATTAAAATCTCGTCGGAAAGTGCGGTAGAGTAAATCCAGATTGTCTGGTTCGTCGTCTACTACCAGCATTTTGGGTTTTTTCGGTCGGTGTAGGGTCATGAGCTGGCGTTTAATTTGATCTAGCTCTGGAATGGCATTATACATAACAATAGGATAAACTCCCCCTTTATAAATTTAGGCGAGCAACTATTCTGTAACAATAGTCTAATAACTCACAAAAAAGCTCGGTAAGTGAGAAGCTCAGAGACTTTAGTCCTGAGAGGAAAACGACCAGGCGATTTCAATCGCCTTGAATCCCCCTTGCGGGGTAGAGGGGTATGGTTGCCCCTCTGTGGAGATATGGTTGTCTCCAAATCCCTTTCGGGTAATGTTCGCCTCGACCTGGTTATAAAGGCTTGTTAGACCTGCAACACTGTTTCAGTGACTTTAAAACTATTTAATTGCAGATGACAGAGCCCAAAACTGGCGTCGAATTCTCCGGTGTCGTGACCTGAATAACGTCTCCTCAAAAGAGGGGTCTGGTCAGAACAGCTTGTAAAAAATTACAAGCTCAGTGGCTTTAGCCCTGAGTTCCTGACTTACTATCAATCTATAGCTCTGCCGCGACAGAAGCCTTGCTGGTATCCAATCACAAAAAACACTCGGTAAGTGGGAAGCGAGCGAGACTTTAGTCCTGAGAGGAAAACGACTCGGCGGTTTCAACCGCCTTGAATCCCCTTTCGGGGTTAGAGGGCTATGGTTGCCCCTCTGTGGAGATATGGTTGTCTCCGAATCCCTTTCGGGTAATGTTCGCCTCGACCTGGTTATAAAGGCTTGTTAGACCTGCAACACTGTTTCAGTGACTTTAAAACTGTTTAATTGCAGATGACAGAGCCCAAAACTGGCGTCGCATTCTCCGGTATCGTGACCTGAATAACGTCTCCTCAAAAGAGGGGTCTGGTCAGAACAACTTGTAATTTCTTACAAGCTCAGTGGCTTTAGCCCTGAGTTCCTGACACATAACTTAGCGCTGATTTTTAATCCAATTATGACTGATACACCGCAAGATTCCTTCCTTCCTGCATCTGAACCCTCCACTAATGCTGTGGATGTCGAAAAGTTAATTCGATCGCTCCGCCGCAAAGAAGGCACTTGGGTAGAGTGGGGACAAGCCTGCACTGCACTGCAAAAAGCTGGCTACAGCTCTCAAAGGATTTTTGAAGAAACTGGTTTTGAGCCAATTCAGCAAAATCAGGTCAGCGTCGCTGCCCAAGTTTACACCAGCATGGTCAACGCTGGGGCTTCGGAGGAAGTTCGATCGCACTTTTTGCGAAAAGGTAGTGATATTTTATACGAATTTCGGATTCTCTCTCAAGTAGAGCGGGCCGGCGCGGCGGCTTTAATGCTAGCCCACAATTTGGATGTTGACGATGCTCGCCAAGTGGCTAAAGCTATCAAGGAGTTTTCGCACTTCGGGAGTCTCCCGCAGGGGTTCACAGACACTCCAGGGGATGCTGTAGCTTACCAGTGCTGGCAATTGGCGAGACAGAAAAGCGATTTGCAAGAGCGATCGCGCTTAATTGCTCGCGGTTTAAAATTAGCTAGCAGCCAAACTGCTAGGGCGCAAATCGAGCAGTTGCTCGTCGATTTTACTGTAGTTTCGAGGCGTGCGGCGCCCCGCTTGCCCGTCTACCGGCTCGATTCTGAGGAACAATTGCCCCGGATTGTCCCGGTTGTGGGCAAATTGCCGCTTTCTACGTCAGATTTGCTGGCAGTGCCTTTGCCGGAAGAAATCTGGCCGTTCCGAATGGTAAAATTTTCGGGGGCAGGAGCTTGGGTGGCTATTCCCGGATGGCAGGTAATTTTGAACGCTGAAGATCCGGTGGCGGTTTTGGAAATGAGCGATCGATTGCCGGTACCGCTGCAAGGTAAAGTTGAAGAAGTTTTGATTATTGCCGATCGAGCGCAAAGACAGTGGGATGCTGACAGTTATTTCCTCGCCGATAACGGGGGAAATTTAGAATTGCACTGGTTTGAAACATCCCCGGATATTTCGATTTTGGGGCGAGTTGTTTTGGTGATGCGCCCGAAAAAGATTGTGGATGAAGATTATACCAAAGATGGATGGCAAATTGATGATTAGTCAGTTTTCATTAGTCATTCGTAGGGTGCGTCGCCATCGAAAATCCTTAAACAAAGATCGACAATCTCATGGCGACGCACCTTATGCCATTTTCG
>NZ_JAUBWA010000096.1:12613-29523 GCF_036702825.1 Microcoleus sp. A003_D6
ATTGGCAATTGGCAATGATATCAAGTGCGATCGATCGCAATATTTCGGCGGTTGGTGCGTCGCTACCAGATATTCGATTTGCTCCAAAGATGATCTGCAAGCGACACACCCTACAAACTTCTTATGCCATTTTCGATTGGCAATTGGCAATGATATCAAGTGCGATCGATCGCAATATTTCGGCGGTTGGTGCGTCGCTACCAGATATTCGAGTTGCTCCAAAGATGATCTGCAAGCGACACACCCTACAGCATCTAATGACTAATGACTACTGACTAATGACTACTGACTAATTTGCAGCGGGCGGTTTTGGTTCTTGAATTTTCGGAACAGAATGCTGTTTCTTAAATCGATTAAAGCCGTAAACCGCAGCGGCAATTAACAGCAAATAAGGACTGTAAGCCAACAGCCAAATACCCAAACCAAACAAACCGAGGGTCAATTCACCCACAGAATGAGTCGCTTTCCCCCAAGTTTCCTGCACCCGCAAACCTAGACCAGGTTCGGGAGTTTGTTGAGCCGATACTGCTGCTTCTAGAGTTAAGCTAATAGTCGAATAGGCTACTTGATTTCGCAAACTTTTTAACTGAGCGTCAATGCGTTCGATCGACTCCCGAATATTGCTCAACTCTTGAGCAGCTTTGAGCACGTCGCCGACAGAACCCGATCGCTCCATAATTTTTAACACCATTTCCTCGGATTTGCGGAGGTTCCGCAGTCTAGCCTCGCTGTCAACTAATTGATCGGTAACATCCTCAGCGGTAAGCCCTCGGTTCTCTACAGTTCCGAGTTTTGCCAAAGCATCTAAAGTAGTTTCTAACCGTTGTTGAGGCACGCGAATCTCCACAGATGCCGTTTGGCGGACACTCGAATCCGGCGGCTTTTGATTTTGGAAACCCAAGATATCGCCTTGCTGTTTTTCGACAATATTAGTAACAGATTTAGTGGTGGCGTCAATAGATTTGACAACTACACTGAGTTCGGCTCTTTTAATCAGTTGGGGACGGGTTGCGGGAGTTTCTGCTGCTTTTTTTGATGCACCAGGAGTTTTTGACCTTTGTTGGGCTGGCTCGGGTGCGGGTGCCGATTGTGGAGCCGATTCGGCAACTTGGTTGTCACGGCTGCTGGATGAAGCTGCGCCGCCTGGAGCGCTGCTGGACGTTTGAGCTCCTCCGCAGCTAGGCAAAGCAACGGCTGAAGATAAAGTTAAGAATAACGCCACAGCAAAACGAGTTGTGCTTTTGTTGGCTGGGTTTGGCTTGTGTGGCGGGGAATTGGTTTTGAGGTGAGTTTTCATTTGGGTGACTCCTATAAAAAAAGGCTTGGCTATTGAATTTTATGCTGGTTTTAATTTAAGCTCGAATAGATAGCATTAGTTTAGCCGATACCGAAATGGAAACGGTAGAGGTTGCAGATTTTTTTATTTTTAACCGCAGATGAACGCAGATAAACGCGGATGTAATAATGACTGATGAATTTGATTCTGATTTTATGCGATCGACAACCGAGATCGATCGCCCGGGCAACATTTCCTCTCAATTAGAGACTGCGGGCGTTTTGCGAGAACAAGCTTGCCTTAAAATTCGCGAAAGCTTGCGTGCGGGGCAGCAGGACATGGCGGACTGGAAAGGCGGCCCCCTTGCTGTTTCGGCGGTTCCGGGGGCCGGGAAGTCTACGGGAATGGCTGCTGCGTCGGCAATTGCGATCGCCCGCAACCAGCTTCACAACCGCCGCCAGTTAATTGTCGTGACATTTACGCGATCGGCTGCTGCTAATATTAAAGCTAAAATTCGCGAAAGATTGCAACAATTGTCTTTATATCAAGGCGGTTTTGCCGTGCACACTTTGCACGGTTTAGCTTTAAACATTGCGATGCGCCATCCCGATTTGTCGGGTTTAAATTTAGAAAATTCGACTTTAGTTACTCCGACTCAAAGTCACCGCTTAATTCGCACTTGTGTAGAACTTTGGATTGCGGAAAATCCCCGCAGATATCAAGTTTTGTTGGAAGGACAGCAATTCGACGGAGAGGAAACGGAGAGGCTGCGGCGACAATCGGTTTTGCGGACGGAAATTTTGCCGCAGTTAGCTAAAACGGTGATTCACGAGGCGAAATCTTCGGGTTTATTTCCCGAACAGTTGTTAGAAATGAGCGCTCTTAATACTGGGGACGGTTATGAGATTTTAGCGGTAGCTGGGGGTTTGTATCAAAAATATCAGGCTTTGTTGAGGAGTCGGGAATTCATCGATTACGACGAGATGATTTTAGCAGCTTTGCGGGTGTTGGACAATCCGGCAGCTCGGGCGATCGAGCAAAAACAAGTATTTGCCGTTTTTGAGGACGAAGCCCAAGATTCTACACCTTTGCAGACTAGGCTTTTGGAAACATTGGCGATCGATCCAGACCGTCCTGACTTACCTCCCAATTTTATCAGAGTTGGCGATCCAAATCAAGCTATTAATTCTACTTTCACTCCCGCAGATCCGATTTACTTTAACAAATTTTGTGACGACTGCGCCGTAGAGAAGAAGTTAGCGACAATGGACGGCGCAGGGCGCAGCACCCAGGTGATTATCGATGCAGCCAACTTTATGTTGCAATGGGTAAATCGCTCCGAATTGGCTGGAACCGAACAGCCTTTTCGCGACCAAACTATTAAATTAGTTAAGAGCGACGACCCGCAAAAAGATGCAAATCCCGCCCCCATCGGGATTGGTTTAGAATTGCATACTCCCCGCGATGTTTACCATACAGTTGAGTTAATTGGCAAGCGAGTAATTGAATTGGTCGAGCAGTTTTTACCTGCGGATTTTGAATGGGGAAGCAATGACAAAGAGCGGGAATCTGGCGGTGAAGCAGCGAGCGATGGGGAAAATAGCCTCAAATTGCCGTTAGAAAAACTCAAATCTATGGCTATTTTGGTGCGGGAAAACAAACAAGGCAAGTTTATCAAAGAAGTGCTGGAGAATCCGAAAAAACACGGATTAAGCTTTGATTTGCGGAAATACGGGATTAAAATTGAGGATGTCGGAGAGCGCGACCGACATTCTCAAGTACCTTTGGAAATCTTAACACTGCTGCAATTTCTCGATCGCCCGCACTCTCCAGATTACCTGAAAGCAGCATTAAAGATTTTGAGCGATCGGCAACTCATCCCGAAACAAGACTACAATGCTTTTACTACCAGCCCCGAGCAATTCCTTTACCCCGGCCCCCTAGACCCGAAACAGTCAGACCCAGTTCGCAAATGCCGCTATTTTTGCTGCGGTTTGCTGCAAGCTCGCTTAGAACTGCCACCCTACCAAATCATATCATTCTTAGCCTTAGCCCTGCAATACGACCAAACAGAACTAGCCACCGCCGACAAATTAGCAGAACGGGTAGCAATCCAAACAGCCGGCAACAATTCAATGCACAATATTTTGGACGTACTGAGCGAAATTGTCAGTTCAGAAAGATTTGAACCTGTGGATGCAGACGACAAAATAGAAGAACGCTACACCAGCAAAGGTCAACTAACAATTATTACCATGCACAAAGCCAAAGGCTTAGATTGGGATTGCGTATTTTTGCCGTTTCTGCACGAACAAACCATCCCCGGAAGTTTGCGAGTTTTGCCGCAAGCCCGATTCTTAGGAGATTTCACTTTAGCAGAGGTAGCGAGAGCGCAAATTAGAGCGAGTTTGCACGAAAAATATCCATTGCCAAATCTGGGTGAAGCTTGGGAACAAGCAGGTTATTTGAAAACAGCAGAAGAGTTTCGATTGCTTTACGTGGCGATGACGCGAGCAAAAAGTTTGCTGTGGATGGCGGCGGAGAAAAAAGGGCCTTTTACCTGGAACAAACCCCAGAATTTGCAGGAGCAAAAACCTTGTCCGGTGATGCCTGTTTTGAAGCAGAGATTTCCTGGTAATGTAATCCATTATGATATAATATGATACAATAATAAAGTAGTGTACCAGAAACTATAAGGGGGATACTATGGCACGGGCTGTAGATGTGGCGAAATACATTTTAACTAAAGCTGGTGAAATGACTGCCATGAAGCTTCAGAAGCTTGTGTATTACACTCAAGCATGGTCTCTTGTTTGGGATGAAAACCCGTTGTTCGAGGACGATATCCAAGCTTGGGCTAATGGACCTGTAGTTCCAGTTCTCTATGACTATCATCGAGGCCAATTTAAGGTAGACAAAAATACCTTTTCTGACGGAGACATTGATGCCCTCACTCCCAACCAGAAGGACTCTATCGACAAAGTTCTTGATGCCCTGCAAGAAAAGAGCGCGCAGTGGCTGAGTGAATTAACCCATATGGAAGCCCCATGGAAGGATGCTAGAGGCGATCTGAAGCCTACAGAAAAATGCGATAAGGTAATTCTCTTGGCTGCAATGCACGAATACTATTCCAGTTTATGACAGACAAGCTTTCAAAAGCTCAGAAGAGAAGGTTACGTCAAGAAGAAAAGGCCCAGGTGCAAAAGGCGAAAGCGGTAAAACTTTTGTCTGGTGTCGAAAATTTGGCAACTAAGACTGTGAAAATAGCACCTATACCAGAGCTTGATTTGAAAATTGTAAAAGTTCAAGAACAACCAGACAGAACCAAATCTGTATACATTCCTAGCGAAGAAAAGTTTTCATTTGATTGTAATTTGACATGGTGTACAACCATATCTGATTTAGAGGGAGAGTGGTCATGGAAAGAGCAAAGACGCTGGACTGAAGAAGAATGGAATACTCAAATACTTTTAAATTTCAGCTTGCTAGAAAAATCCACTTGGTCTGAAATTTTATTTGAGCACAAGACTCCTGCAAAAGGCGATAAAAGTGTACCTAAACATCATCCTCAAGAGCTAACTACTTTAGTTAAAGAAGCTCAGACTAGGTGGATTGAAATAGGTTTAGAGGAGTACGATACGGCTTTTCGTTTTAGATTTACTGGTACTATTAGAGCCTGGGGCATAAAATTGCAAGGCCATTTTTATTTAATTTGGTGGGAAAGATATCACAACATATATCCAGTGTGAAGTCAAATACTTCACCTATGATTCGTAAAGTATCTTCGTATCTATAAGTATCATAGAGAAGTCCAAAAAAGTAGCGCGATCGGGAGTCAAAGTATGCAAGCGATTCTTTTAAACCGTGAAATCGCATAAAAATGCGATCGCTCAACTTAAAATCAATAGAGCGACATCTACCTTAAAACTCCCTATGGCAAACGCAGAAATTTCCACAGCTAACGTCACAATTCCCAACGGAGATTTGCAAATCGCTGCTTACCTAGCTGGGCCCGCAGCAGAAGGGCAATTTCCCGCAGTTATTGTGATTCAAGAAATCTTTGGCGTCAACTCGCACATCCGCGAAGTTACTGAAAGAATAGCAAAAGAAGGATATGTGGCGATCGCCCCAGCCATTTACCAGCGTCAAGCCCCCGGCTTTGAAACCGGCTACACGCCCGAAGACATCAAAATCGGCAGAGAATACAAAGAACAAACCACAGCTTCCGAACTTCTCGGCGACATCCAAGCAGCCATCGATTACCTCAAAACTCTACCCTCTGTCAAACAACAAGGTTTTGGCTGCATCGGTTTCTGCTTTGGAGGGCACGTCGCCTACCTCGCCGCTACTTTGCCCGAAATCAAGGCTACAGCGTCGTTCTACGGCGCCGGTGTCGCCACTCTAACCCCCGGCGGTAGAACCCCGACGATCGCCCGCACAGCAGACATTAAAGGCACTCTCTACGCCTTTTTCGGCACTCAAGACCCCAGCATTCCGTTAGAACAAGTTGACCAAATCGCTGCCGAATTGCAAAAACACAGTATTTCTCACCGAATTTTCCGCTACAATGCCGATCATGGCTTCTTCTGCGACCACCGCGGCAGTTACGACGCTACGGCAGCAGCCGACTCGTGGATTCAGGTGAAGCAGCTATTTCATCAGCAACTTCAACCTGTTTAGAGATGGGGAGAATGGGAGAGTGGGAGAGTGGGAAAGTGGGAGATGGGGAGAGTGGGAGAGGGGGAGAGGGGGAGAGTGGGAGAGTGGGAAAATTTTTCTACTGACAACTGACAACTGACAACTGACAACTGACAACTGACAACTGACAACTGACAACTGACAACTGACAACTGACAAATAAACTGACATGAATTCCAAATCTACAGGTTCTCAAAGCGCAAAAGCATCCTTTTCAATGGATGATTTTGCTAAAGCCCTCGAACAGCACAATTACGAGTTCCAGAAGGGACAAGTAGTGCGCGGCAAAGTGTTCGAGTACGACTCAAATGGCGCGTATGTTGATATCGGCGGCAAGTCTTCGGCTTTTTTGCCGATCGAAGAGGCTGCTTTGAGAACGGTAACTGATTTGTCGGAAGTGGTTCCGCTGGATGAGGAACGGGAATTTTTGATTATCCGCGAACAAGATGCAGACGGCCAAGTTACCTTGTCTTTGCGGCAATTACAAATTCAGCAAGCTTGGGAAGATTTAATTGAATTGCAGGAAACCGGTAAAGTTCTTCAGGTGCGGGTTTCTGGGGCCAATAAGGGCGGGGTGACGGTAGATGTTCAGGGAATGCGCGGTTTTATTCCCCGATCGCACTTAGCCGAACGCGATAACATGGAATCGCTAATCGGTCAATCTTTGAGCGTGAATTTTTTGGAGGTCGATCGCGAGCGAGAAAAACTCGTACTTTCCCAGCGGATGGCAACTCAATCGAATGCCTTCACTCAGTTGCAAATCGGTCAGTTGGTGGAAGGAAAAGTCAGCAGCATCAAGCCTTTTGGCGTGTTTGTGGACTTGGAAGGAGTTAGCGGTTTGCTGCACATCAAGCAAGTCAGCCAAAAATATATTGATAACCTTGGAAAGGTCTTTGCTCCCGGTCAACCCCTGAAAGCGCTGGTGATCGACCTCGATCAAAGTCGCGGCAGGATTTCGCTTTCTACTCGGGTACTCGAAAATTATCCAGGGGAAATGGTGGATAAAATGGCGGATGTTATGGATACCGCCGAAGAGCGATCGGAACGTGCTAGAAAAACTCTTTCTTAAGTCTTGACGTAATTAAAACCCCATCTACCGGAAACAATAGGAATGTGGGTTTAACCGCAGATAAACGCCGATAAACACAGATAAAATCCCATGGGCGTTCATCTGTGTTCATCGGCTGATATCTGCGGTTGAAAAATCCCAATCTAACTAATTTGCTTTCTTCTTGATTCCTAATCAACGGGAAACAATATCACTATCAACAGTCAACAATCACCTGACGGTGCAACCGGAATCTATATAACATGACTCGAAATTGTTTCAGTCTCCACCTTTGCTTCCACCGGCCAAGAATTTTCCATCTCTACTATTTGTTTCGGCTGATAAACTGCCAAGTCGAACCAGAAAGTCGTACCCACATTAACTTCGCTAACTAAATTAATTTTAGTGTGGTGCTTGTCAATAATGTTTCTGACAATAGAAAGACCCAATCCCGTTCCTTCTAGAGTGTGAACTCGGTTTTCTACCCGGAAAAAGCGCTCGAAAATTGCTTGTTGGTCTTCTGGATCTATGCCAATGCCAGTATCAGAAATTTCGATCCGCACAACCGGAAAATCTCTGGAATCCGGTGATAAGTTGTGCTTCCCGGATGCGTCGTCTTTGTGGCTGGCAGCCTCCGACTCTAGCAAATACGCTCGAATTGCCACCTTGCCGCCGGACTGCGTAAATTTTAAGGCATTTCCTACTAAATTTGCAAATACTTGCAGCAGCAAATCGTAATGACCTAAAGCAGGTGGCAAACACGGGTCAACTTGTTGCTCTAATTCGATGCCTTTATCCTTAGCATTTAACTGATAAGTCCGCAGGGTTTGTTCCACAGCTTGCGGGAGGTCAACAGCATCCAAGTGATAAACTCGGCACGATTCCAATCGAGACAAGTCTAACACGTCGTTAACTAAACGAGTTAGTCGATCGGTTTCTCGATTGGCAATTTCTAGGAATTCCTTGCGCTCGCTTTCTTGAAGGTCTTCTCCGTACTCGTAGAGAGTTTCAATAAAAGATTTGATATTAAACAAAGGTGTTCTCAGTTCGTGAGAAACATTGCTGATAAAATTGCTTTTAGCCTCATTTAGTTCTACTTCGCGAGTGATGTCCTGCACAGTCATCGCAATGCCTTTGAGATTCTCGCGGTAGTGCCCGGAATCTTGATTTTTAGAGGTTTGCTCGTAGAAAGTACACTCTACAGCTAGCGGGCGTTGCGGCTCGGTACAGTTATTTTCCTCGTCGCGAATGCAGCTTCTGCACAGCGGTTCCGATCCGGGCGCTTTGTGCAGAATGACAGTAGTTAAAACAATCCGAATTGTACGGTTGACTGGTTCGCCGATCGAGATGCGAAATTCGCCGCCTTCGCGATCGCCCGCAGCTATTTCGTGCAGCGGTCTTGCCAACTCCTGCTGCGCTTCGGCAGGTAAAATGTGCAGGACGTTGACTCCGATCGCATTTTTACCTTCCCATCCAAAAATTCGCCGGCCCGTCGGATTGACTAAAATCACCTGCAAATTCGCGTCCAGCAACAGCGCCCCGTCAGCAATAGTTGAAACCAAAGTTTCTAACTTCGCTTTTTCCGCTGTCAATTCTTCAATATTTTGTTCTTCATAACTTTCGAGTTTCTCGGCCATCTCGTTAAAACTGCCGATCAACTCGCCTAATTCTCCCCCTAAAGGCAGGTCAACTCGCTGCTTAAAATTCCCGCTGGCGATGTTTTTGACCCCGAAGACTAATTGTTTGATCGGCTGAGTAATTGTCAGGGCGTTAAATACAGCGCCCAAAATTACCATCACCCAAATGGTGACAAATACGGCTAAAGTGACATCCCTAGTCAGATTTGAAGAGATAACTGCTGCGGGATTTGGGTTAATGCCGATCGCCAGCACCCCCAAATATTTATCTTCATGAATTAACGGCACAAATACATCGGTAACTTCTCCGTCTGGCGTCAAGTGCTGCCGCACCAAAGGCACAGAAGTTAAATTTCTCGCCTCAATGTCGGCGATAAAATTATCCGGGAGTTTAATTTGGCGGCGCAGTGTGAGGGAAGTTTCCACCTCGGATTCCGAAAAGGGTATTCCCAGGAAAATATCCCCCGCTTCGTCGGCGTAAAGCATATAGCGGACGCTGGTGGTGCTGCTGTAAAATTGGCGGGAAAAGCGGGCGACTTCGGAGCGATCGTTTTTCGCAATCAGCGGCGCCACATTTGCCGATAACAGCAGCCCGAGGTCGCGACCGTAGCGAGTATCGTTAAGTCTGGCGTCTTGCTGGATAGTATTCACAGCCCAGAATGTCAGGCTGCTCATAATTAACGAAACTACGAGGGTAGCACCAGCCATCAGGCGGGTCTGGAGGGTAAAATCCGACCACCAGCGGGCAATAATTTCTCCGATTTTGTTTAGTATGGCCAGCATTTTACCAGTTCAATATTAAAAGCAGGGTTGATTAACTTGGCTCCTTCTCAGATTTTTTTACTGCGACTTGTGTACTGCCGCCGCAGAGAGGCCAAACTTCATTGTTACACTTCTACATGGAGATTGCTTGGCTTTCGGATGGCGGGCGATTTCGCAATTCCTAATTTTTGTCGGCCAGTGCTCGACGGCCGATGTCGCGGCGGCAGTAGACTCCTTCAAATTGGATACAATCTACTGCTGCATAAGCTTTGGAGATAGCTTGTTCCAAAGTTTCTCCCGCCGCAGTCACGCCCAAAACTCGGCCGCCATCGGTGACTAACTGCTGCTTCAACTGAGTCCCAGCGTGAAACACCTCTGCCCCTTTGGCTTGGGCTTCCTCGATGCCTGTAATAACTTTGCCTTTTTGGTAACTTCCAGGATAGCCCCCAGAAGCCAAAACTACGCAAACAGAAGCACCAGACTTCCAGCGAATGTTGGAATATTCACCGAGACGCTGCTGACAACAGGCCAAGAGCAAATCTTCCAGAGGAGTTTCCAGCAGCGACAAAACCGCTTGAGTTTCGGGGTCTCCAAAGCGGCAGTTGAATTCTAAGACTGTGGGGTCTCCTTCTGGCGTAATCATTAAACCTGCGTAGAGGACGCCCCGGTAGTCGATCTTATGTTTTTGCAGCGCTGCGAGGGTGGGTTCGAGAATTTCTGCTTGAATCCTTTCCATGAGTTCCGGGGTGACAATTGGCGCTGGGGCGTAGGCTCCCATGCCGCCGGTGTTGGCTCCCTTGTCGCCTTCGCCGATCGCCTTGTGGTCTTGGGCCGGCAGCAGCGGTTCTACTGTAATGCCGTCGGTGAGGGCGAGAATCGAGACTTCTTGACCTGTCAAGAATTCTTCGATGAGGACTTGGATGTTGTCGGTGCCGAATTCGCCTCGGAAAATAGTATTGATGGCGCTGTGAGCCATTTTGACGGTGGTGGCAACGGTGACTCCTTTGCCTGATGCGAGTCCGTCTGCTTTGATGACTATGGGGATTCCTTGTTGCACAACGTATGCTTTGGCTGCTTCTGCGTTTGTAAATAGGGCAGCTTTGGGTGTTGGGATGCCTGCTTCGAGCATCAATTCTTTGGCCCAGGATTTGCTAGATTCAATTTGGGCGCCGGCTTTGGTGGGGCCGAAAATCATCAGTTTTTTCTGTTGGAAGTAGTCAACGATGCCTAGCGATAGGGGCAGTTCGGGGCCGACGATGACGAGTCCGATGTTGTTGACCATCACAAAGCGTTCGATGCCTTGGAAGTCGTCGATGTTGAGCGACAGATTTTGACAGCCTTTGGTGGTAGCTGTGCCGCCGTTGCCCGGTACGCAGAATACTTGTTTAATCCGCGTAGATTCTAGCAGTTTTTTTGCGATCGCGTGTTCGCGACCTCCGTTCCCCACAACCAAAACTTTCACAGCATCCTCACCTATAAATTTTGTTCCCTGAATGTCTGATTTTCAGTGTTTGTACCTGTCTATCTGCTTTTTGCAGTGCTGTCAATTATGCCATGCTTGGCGCTACGGAATTGCTAAATGTGGCACTTTTCTCTTTGGCTGCGGCTCGATCGCTGTTTCAGGGCGGCTGAGTTCGTGCAATAATTAAAGACTTTCGCAGCCCAATTTTTCTGGTTATGCCTCGATTTAATCATGCAATTAAAACTATTTTTTGGCTTTTAACTGTTCAATTACTGTAATTCATCCGCGTACAAATAGCGATAAAATAGGCAGGTTGACACAATGAATTTTACTCACATGAAATCAAATATAACCGCTGCGAGTTCGTCTGCAAAATTCAAGCGGGTGGGCGTTGTCGGCGGCGGCCAGCTAGCTTCGATGATGGGGGATGCTGCTAAGGCGCTGGGTATTGAATTGGTAGTGCAAACTCCTGATGCTACTGACCCGGCAGTTTCGGTTGCTGATGGTGCTGTTTTGGCGGCTGTTGATGATGTTTCGGCTACGGCTCAGTTGGCGGATGACTGCGATGTTATTACGTTTGAAAATGAGTTTGTGGATTTGGACGGTTTGCGATCGCTAGAACAGCAAGGTGTGTTATTTCAGCCGAGTTTGTCGTCGCTTTCTCCTTTGTTGGATAAGTACGTGCAGCGCTGTTATTTACAAGGTTTGGGTTTGCCAACTCCGAGGTTTTGGGCGTGGGATAGCAGCCAGGATTTGCACCTCGATTTTCCGTTTGTCGTCAAAGTTCGCCGCCACGGTTATGACGGCCAAGGTACTTTTATTGTCAAGGATCGGGAGAGTTTTGAGTCAATTCGCGCGGATCTCAAAGGTCAATCTTTGCTGGTGGAAGAGTTTGTGCCGTTCGATCGCGAGTTGGCTGCGATCGCGGCTCGATCGGCAACTGGTGAAATTGCAATTTACCCGATCGTCGAAACTCAACAGGAAAATCAGGTTTGTCGGTTGGCGATCGCGCCTGCTGATATTAGTTTAGAGGTGAAAAGTGAGGCTGAGGCGATCGTCGGCACTCTCCTCAACAGCTTAGAATCTGTCGGCGTATTCGGCATTGAATTATTTTTAACCGCCGACAATAAGCTGTTGGTCAATGAAATTGCACCCCGCACCCACAACTCGGGACATTTTACAATTGATGCCTGCGAAACTTCACAATTTGAACAGCATTTACGCGCAGTTTGTCAACTGCCTTTAGGCAATTGCGATTTGAACTCTGCTGGTGCTGTGATGGTAAATCTTCTCGGCTATGAATCGGCTGAGTCCGATTATTTAGAAAAACGGAAACAACTGGCACAAATTAGCGGTGCTTTTGTGCATTGGTATGGTAAGAAAGTATCGCGTCCGGGCCGCAAACTGGGTCACGTTACTGTTTTGCTGGGTGAGGAAGCGGTGGCTCAGGGGCGGATCGCCAGTGCACAGGCGATCGCTGAAACCATTGAATCTATCTGGAATGCAAATTAGATCGATCGAAGCTTGCCAAAATCTAGTTAGTTGTTGTATATTAAATAAAGGTTCTACTGCGACGTTGGTGACTGCCAATAATGTTTTTTTGATCTATAACTCTTAACTCTCGGGAATCAAGATGTTTGGACAGCAGTAAACTGGGCTTGTACCCAGAAACTTTAAGTCCGATCCAACGGTGCCCACCTGGTAAAATACCAGGTCAAAAGCTGAGGTAAGACGGCGTTGCGGGGAGCCATTATAATTTTGATTGAGATAGGCGCTGTCAGGAACCTCAGCCTAAAGGCGTGAGGCTTGTCAGAGAAATCGAAGCAAGCCGTTCTGACCAGTCTAAGCCTTAACTGGCTACGTTATTGAGGTCATAACACCGGAGAATGCGACGCTAGTTTTCCGCTCTGTTGTTTAACATTAAACAGTTCTAAGGTCACGGGGACAGTGTGTTAAGCGCGACAAGCCTCGATAACATTGACGAAGCGAACATTACCCCAGCAATGGGAGATTTGGGACAACCATATCCCAGATTCGGAGAGGTTGATTAAATTCCCTCTCCGCCCTCGAAAGGGGAATTTAATATAAAGCCGTTCTAGAAGGACGGGGCTTCAAACCCATTTTTCTTGGTGAAATACGGCTCGCCTATTTTTTTTGTGATTTGTGATTTGTTCCTTATTCCTGGCATCCGTTAAATCCGTTACAGAATCCGTTACAGAACTTCCTTCCTCTCAACCTTCCCGTACCATCCAGACAAGCAGGGACAAAATTGTCTCGACAGGGGGAAACGGATAGTCCCTGACATCAATAGTAACAATTTGCCCTTCGAGTTTCATAAATCTCCAAGCAGTGCCGCTAGTTACTGAACCGTAAATAATCGGAATTGGGTTATTGTTAATTTCATGAAATCTTTGAGCCGCCACCATTTGGGCGATGCACTGTCCTAAACCGCTGTTGATGTTATCTCGCTTAGCTTCTACCAGCACAACCGCAGGTGCTTCTATCTCAAATTGTTCGGGAGAGCGACTGATTAAAAAATCGCAAACTCCGTTTAATCCCGCTGCGGTATCCACGGTGAAATCAGTACCTGAAAAGACGCTGATTTGGTGGTTCAGCAACCGTTTGACTTCCAAAAGTGCAGGAGCAATAATTAGTTCTGATTTGGCTTTTTCTGTTCCTACTGCGATCGCCCAGGGAACCGTATCTTCCAACAAACCTGCTAAAATGGCACTGGGTGCGATCGGCTCGACTTCCGGCAAAAACCGGCCGCCTTCAACTGCGGTCAATCCGAAGCTTTGCTTAACCTTTCGCAGTGTAAAATCGCTGTATGCCATGATTTTGATTTCAAATTTAATCAAATGGTACATTAATATCAACAAAAATGGTGATTTCAATGCCCTACAGTGAATTCACACTCAGAAAGGCTAAACGCGATTTCGGCTTAACAACCGTAGAAGCAGGGCGATTTCTGCCACCAACCGAACCCATCGCTCCTAGTGTATATTTGACTGAATCGCTAATTGAAGGATTGCCGCTTGCTACCGCTACGGGTTCTGAAAAAGCGCGATCGGAACTGATTATTAGTCCTATTTTAGTAGAAGTCCGCAAGATTTTACAGCGACAAGTGAGTTTATTTTCGGGAGAAGATTTTACTGTAGAGCCGGAGTTGGGATTGAGCGGTATCTGCGATTTTTTAATCAGTCGCTCTCCCGAACAAATATTAATCGAAGCGCCCGCGATTGTAATTGTTGAAGCGAAAAAAGCCGATTTAAAAGTAGGATTGGGACAGTGTGCGGCAGAAATGGTGGCGGCTCAAAAGTTTAATGAAATTAACAATATCCCGATCGCCACAATCTACGGAAGTGTCAGCAGCGGTACTGCTTGGAGATTTTTGAAGTTGGAAGCAAAAACTCTGACAATTGACCTCAATGACTATCCTGTGCCGCCTGTGGAACCGTTGCTGGGGATGTTGGTTTGGATGGTTCGCGATGGTTAGGGCGATCGGCTTTCAACTAAAAATAAAAAAACACAGGATATTGAGTCTGCATCAGAGGGGGTAGCTTTGCAATGCGATCGATCCATTCTTCAGCAGTAGATACCGCCCAAATTGTTAGCAATTCTTCGATGATAACTTCTATCGGTAGCCTCATTGAAACGATAATAACTCCTGCGATGCAGGCTGTTTGTTATGAATGTGGCAAACTCTGCTGGCATCGTTTTGCGATCGTGGCTAACAAGCACACGCTGTTGCTGTGCTGCAATCGCCAATACCTCTGGATATTTAACGCCTTCTAGTCCCGCTGCAAATGCCGATTGGAAGTCCACTGCGGATTCTCGCCGTAAAACTCCTGTGACGATCGCATGATTCAAATCAGTATCAGCTTGGTAACGAACATTAGACCTCTTGCAAAAGTCTTTTTCATCAATTTATAGGGCAGGCGAGACGCCTACCCCACCATAAAAAATGATTTTTGTGGGATGGGCATCTTGCCTGTCCTAATTATTTTTGCAAGAGGTCTATTCACGATTTCACCTGCTGTCTTGCTATCTTTGCTGCGATTAATTTGTTGTACAAAACCGGATCTGTAGACTGTAGCGGTTGAGGCATCGCATCAAACGCGGCTTCTTCTGCCTCCATATAAGCATCGATTTCAGTACGATTTGCTAGATAGAAGGCGATAACTCCATAAACTTGTTCGAGAGTCAGCAAGAGAAATGATTGAACAATGCTTTCCGGCGATTCCCCTTTTTGGAAAGCACAAACAACTGAGTCAATGGCAATCCGAGTCCCTTTAATCCAGTAAGTATTGTTCCGATAGTCTGTATATGATTTAGCTGCTAGAACTTGCATAAGTTTATTTCGATCTATATATCTAATTATATTCTTCCGGTCTCACATTGTATGCCAGGTGTCAACTGCGGCCAACAACTGCAAGAGCCGACGGATCGCCCATCCTGATATATCGCCGCAAATCTCCCTTGCAGAAACTACCACAAACGTGATACCGTTGAAGCTTGTGTCCAAATAACACCAGTCCATGCCAAAACTCAAAACTCGCAAAGCAGCCGCAAAGCGCTTTAGAGCGACCGGCACCGGTAAAATTGTGCGCCGCAAAGCTTACAAAAGCCACTTGCTCTCTCACAAAAGTTCAGCTCGCAAAAGCCGCTTGTCTAAATTGGTCGTCATCGATGAGACCAACGACGCTAACGTGCGGTTAATGCTTCCATACTTGTAAAGTTTAACGGAAATTAAAGATGACACGGGTAAAACGCGGTAATGTCGCCAGAGCGCGCCGCAAAAAAATTCTCAAATTAGCCAAGGGATTCCGAGGCGCACAGTCCAAACAGTTCCGCACCGCTAACCAGCGGGTGATGCAGGCCCTGCGTAACGGTTATCGCGATCGCAAAAAACGCAAACGCGATTTCCGCCGCCTGTGGATTGCTCGGATCAATGCCGCATCGCGCCAGCACGGCACGAGCTACAGCAGACTGATCGGCAACATGAAGAAAGCCAACATCGAAATCAACCGCAAAATGCTGGCACAAATGGCGATTATTGACCCCGCAACATTCGGTAAAGTCGTGGAAATGGCTAACCGAGCCGGAGCGTAAAAGCTCGATCGGGTTTCATAAGGAAGAAAGTAGAAGTAAGAAAGATTTAGCTATCTGCCAGAGAAGGAAAACTCCTGATAAATCTAGGAGATTGAGACCAATTTTCCTTCTTTGTTCTTACTTCTGGATTCTTGCTTTTTCAGAAATCGCGCTCGAATCGGCCGATCGCCCTGGACGTGTTTTTTAGACAATTGCAGAGGCAAATGTCTGAGATTGCTAGCGCATTAAAATAAATAAAACCTTCCACAGACCTACCTAATTTAAAAAAAACATGGATAGTAATTTGCTGATTGTTTACTTGTCAGTGCTGCTCGCCATACTCGGCAGCACTTCCTGGTTTATTGTGCGCCAGATTTTCAAAACTCGGAAGCTGGAAATGTCTCTCGAACGCTTAGAAAATAAGCTGACGATAGAAAAAGGAACAGCACAGGAATACTACGAATTAGGAAGTATCTATGTAGATAAGAAGCTTTACTCCCAGGCGATCGTACTGTTTCAAAAAGCCCTGAAAGCCAAAGACTTAGAAGGCGAAGAAAATCAAGCCGTTATTTACAACGCCCTCGGTTTTGCACACTTCGGCCAAGAACAGTACGACATCGCGATCCGGCAGTACAAAGAAGCCCTGAAGTTGCAGCCCGAATACGTGACATCTCTAAACAATCTGGGTCACGCCTACGAGCGCAAGAAATTAACAGCTCAAGCCTTAGAAATGTACGAACAAGCTCTCGCCTGCGATCCAGACAATGCCACTGCCAAACAGCGAGTAGAGTCCCTGCGGAAGCGTTTGGTAATCTATAATTGAGCGCTGGCGTAATTTATAGGAAATACCCTTTCATCTCCGTGACTTCAGTCCGGGGATGAAAGGGAGTTGCAGGATTTATCCTGCCTACTAGACATACCAATTGCACAAATGTC
>NZ_JAUBWA010000097.1:0-29510 GCF_036702825.1 Microcoleus sp. A003_D6
AATATTACTGGTAAAGGAGGAGTACCGGCGAATCCTAATGATGCGCTCAGTAGCGATTCTGCTCAGTTTAATTGGGTGGAACCACCCGTCGGTGGAAGTCAGAATGTACAGGGTACAAAGGCAGAAAGAGAAATTCAGCCAAAGGCAGTTATTCCTGCTGGAGGTTGGGTGATGGACGATCGAGGTCAAGTAACGCTTGTAGCTTACAATACAACGGATCGAGTTCCGCAGCGATCGAGGCGAGCAGTGCCTGTTTGCCGGGAGCGCTAAAATATGCTGGATTGGGGCTGTAATATCAGGTTCCGTTAAATAGATATAATTTTTGTAGGCGGGTTCACCAATAATAATTGCCTAAAACTGACAATCTCATAAACCCGCTCGCCCGGTTCTTATAAGCAATTAACCGAACTTGATATAAGGCGTTGCTCAAAATACAATTCTCACCAATAACTTGACAACTCCCCAGCCCTAAAGGGACGGGGATTCATAAGACCATAATTTAAGTCTTACAGGTGCTGACAAATCACCCCTACCAACTCCACTTAGATCGAGTCCAAGTATTGTTGCTACTTTGCGACCAATGTTTGCACAGCCATTGCAATCTGCATTAATTAGCCACCCCTTCGCCGTCCGATATAATCCACGTTTAATTCTTGTTCCAGAAGCTTTCCACCCTTCGGGTTTTGCACCGAATTTAGGCAGTTCGTCACCATCAATAAACGAAGTTTTTGATGTATAGGATTCTTCAGTTTCTACAAATTTGATTCCATACTGTTCGCACAGTTGAGCAATTCGATCTTTTAACCTACCCGTGGGAATTTGAACAAATTTTTGATTCGTCTTTGTACCTAGGTTGATCGAATTTTTCTGATTTTTGTTCCATCCAAATATGACTGTACCAATCTTGGACGATACACAATGATTGATGACCTTACGAGCAGCTTTATTAACCGCATCCCGCATTGTTCTATTTCTGTTTTCGGTCAGCCGTTCCAGTCTTTTAGACCAGAATCCGTTGTCTTTTCCAGACATCAAGGTTGCCACTCGTTTGTTGTAACCTTGGTTGATAGACTTTAGATGTCTTCCGTCTACGATGAATGAAGTCCCAATATTGCTAACACAAGTTATCCAGTTGTCCATCCCATGATCGATCATCAACACAGAATCAACGTTCACATCGGATTGGACAGCTTCTTTTTGGTAAACCAATTCCAGATAAAAACATCCGTTTCTGGGTAAGATCCTGTACTCCTGAATAGCAGAATGATTTAAGTTAGATGGCATGGTCAGATAGAACGAATCTATTCCAAACCAAGCTTTAACTTTGCTCCCTAATGGAAATCGTAACATTCCATCTTTTAATTTGACCGATCTACCTGTAAATGTAACCAACGCTAATCCACCTTGTCTGTATCCAGGCACTCTTGGACGTTGCGTCACTGTTCCTTCTTTGAGTCCAGTCAGTAATCCCAAATAGGACTTGAAAGATTCAGCAACGCTAGTCAATATCTGCTGTGCGGTATCTGAATAAAAAGCTTTGTAGTGGATGTTCTGATTTTCCGTTCCTAATACCTTGTGTAGCTTAGCTCTATTTGGAACCATCCCTGTCTAGAAGAAGAGTTGTCGGGAATAGTAAACTCCACAATTGATTAATTTAGAGGCTTCACTACACAGGAATTCTAAGACTGCTTTCAAGTCTTTGCCTGGACTGATTAGATTTTGCTGGCATCCATACATTCTGTTTTCCTCCTTGGTTTATATTAGCATAGTATTCGCAATTCCAGGGTAAAGTATGCATACAAAACAACCAATACAAAAAAAATTGAAGGCGGTTGAAACTGCTACCGAGTTCCTCCTCATGTCTAAAGCCAGGGGCTTCCCTCTCGTTTTTTGGTGAAAGGACACAGCAGTGCTGTGTCCCTACAAATCTCACCAGAAATTAACCAAATTTCCGATTACTTAACAAACAGCATTTCCTGATAAGTAGGCAGAGGCCACAAATCATCAGCAATTTCACCTTCCAAAGCATCCGCATACTTGCGAACTTCATCCATCAAAGGACGAATTGTTTGCGAAGCATACTGCATATGCTTTTCTGTCGAAGCAAAATCGTGCTCGATCAAAGCAGCGCTCAACTTGGTCGCACAATCCATCATCGATTTAACCAGGGTGGCTACTGTTTGAGCAGTTTCTTTTTCTAGGTCAATGCCAATCTCTTTCAAACCAGCAATTGTGTTGGAAAGATCCGACAAATAGCTGACTGCTGCCGGATAAATCATGGTTTTTGCCATGCTGACTACCAGTTTTGCTTCGACTTCAATTGCCAGCAAATACTGCTCTGCATAGACATCGTAACGGCTTTCCAATTCAACGGGAGTCAGAACACCTGTCTTTTCAAACAAGTCTTCGATGTATCCTTCCTTCAACACCGGCAAAGCATCCGCAGTAGTCCGCAAATTTGCTAAACCGCGTTCCTCAACCGCCATTTTGTGCCATTCTTCAGAATAGCCGTTGCCGCCGAATACCACCGCACCGTGCTCGTCCATCACTTCTTTCAGGAGTGTTTGGATGGCAGCATGAAGTTCAGTTCCGTTAGCCAAATCGCTTTCTAATTTGTTAGCAACCCAGTCCAAAGAATCTGCGAGAATTGTGTTCATCGCCACCAGCGGCCCGGAGACAGACTGACCGGAACCTACTGCACGGAACTCAAAGCGGTTTCCAGTAAAGGCAAAGGGCGAAGTCCGGTTTCTGTCGCCGGCATCCTTCATGAAAGTAGGCAGTGTTTCTACGCCTAAGTTCATAATTCCTCTATCTTGAGAGTCCTTAATTTCTCCCCGGCTAATTTGCCCGAAGATATCTTCTAATTGCGAACCCAAATAGACAGAGATAATCGCTGGGGGAGCCTCATTTGCACCCAGTCGGTGGTCGTTGCTGGCAGTCGCAACTACCGCGCGCAACAGCGGGCCGTATTTGTGAACGCCGCGAATTACAGCGCCGCAGAAAACTAGGAACTGCACGTTAGAGTGCGGTGTATCGCCGGGGTCTAATAAGTTTCCTTGTGTGGCATTTCCAACAGACCAATTGACGTGCTTGCCGGAACCGTTAATGCCGGCGAAAGGCTTTTCGTGCAGCAAGCACATAAAACCGTGTTTCTTCGCTGTGTTGCGAAGAATTGTCATGGTTAATTGTTGGTGGTCGCTGGCGACGTTTGCTGATTCAAAAAATGGTGCAATTTCAAATTGACCGGGAGCTACTTCGTTGTGGCGAGTTTTGGCAGGAATGCCCAGGCGGTACATTCTTTCTTCTACTTCCTGCATGAAAACTTGAACTCGTTCTGGAATTGCTCCAAAATAGTGGTCGTCAAATTGCTGACCTTTAGCTGGAGGTTTGCCAAACAGGGTGCGACCTGCTAACATTAAGTCCGGGCGATTGTTGGCAAAATTGGCATCTATCAGGAAGTATTCTTGTTCGGCACCGCAACTGGAGTTTACCGGAGCAACTTCGGTGTTTCCTAATAGTTTCAAAACGCGGGTTGCTGCTTTGTTCATTGCGGCAATGGAACGCAAAAGCGGCGTTTTCTTGTCTAAGGCTTCGCCTGTCCAGGAGATGAAAACAGTGGGAATGCACAATGTCATGCCGTTGTCTGTTTCCATGACGTAGGCGGGGCTGGTGACATCCCAGGCTGTGTATCCGCGAGCGGCGGCGGTGGAACGGATGCCGCCGTTGGGGAATGACGAGCCATCGGGTTCGCCTTGTACGAGAACTTTGCCGGCAAATTCTGAGATGACTGAGCCGTCGCCTTGGACTGAGATGAAACCGTCGTGTTTTTCGGCGGTGCTGTTGGTGAGCGGGTAAAATACGTGGGCGTAGTACAGGGCTCCTTTGGAAATAGCCCAATCTTTCATGGCTACTGCAACTACATCAGCTACTGATTCGTCGAGTTTTTTGCCGGTTTGAACGGTATTTTTTACTGATTTGAAAATGCTTTTGGGCAGACATTCTTGCATCTTGCTCAGACTAAAAACGTCTGTTGCCCACATATCTTCTAGCCGCTTGGGAGGCCTGGCAGGCATCAGTTTGCGGTTGACGATTTGAGAAATTGCTTGAACGCGCGATTCGTTTCCACTCATGGTTATTTTTATGGGGATTGTGAGACGAGTAGTTTTGAAAAGATCCGGCTTAGGAAAAGCCGGTTGTTAGTGAGGACGTTTGCCCTCTTTATTGTTTTCCCATAAGGACTAAAGTCCTTACTACAAACCAATCTTAATTATGGTAATTATAGCGATGTGCGATCGCTTTGCCATCATGTTGATGACTATCCAGTTTCAGATGCGGTTGGATTTCGGTTATTAGCAAAACAATAGATGACAAGAGCGCGTACTAAACTTGCGTCAATATTATAGATGTCAACATTGTACAGATTTAGTACCTAATCTTTAACCCCGGGTAAGCTGAAAAATTTTGTGCCGATCTATTTAGGGTTTTTCACAAAAAAAGCTCGGTAAGTGGGAAGCTCAGAGACTTTAGTCCTGAGAGGAAAGCGACCAGGCGATTTCAATCGCCTTGAATCCCCTTGCGGGGTAGAGGGGTATGGTTGCCCCTCTGGTGAGGTATGGTTGCCTCGATCTCCCTTGCGGGGTAATGTTAGCTTGTCGGTCAATGTTATAAAGGCTTGTTAGGCTAGCAGCACTGCCTCAGTGACCTTAAGACTGTTTAACTACTAGCGACAGAGCAAGGGACTAGCTTCGCATCCCAGGGTGTCATGACCAAAATAACGTAGCCAGTTAAGGCGATAGCTGGTCAGTACAGCTTGCTTGATTTCTCTTACAAGCTCAGTGGCTTTAGCCCTGAGTTACTGACTGTTTTGCGATCGATAAATTGCAGTCCAGCAAACAACACACTTGTTTAGAGTTTTGGAGAATTATGGATAGTACACAATCTACACTTGGAGAGTCTAAACAATCATTAACGAAATAAATGTATCGCCAGCTACAAAAAATAAGTTTTTTTCTGAACGGTCGATCGCACTGATAGCAGACAACCGCAGGATTTCAGTTTAACACGACGCCATGCTCGCTGAAACTGGGGGCGATCCGCACGTGCAGAAGGCTCCCTTCGGCGAAGCTGAGCGGGTAAAAATCAGTAGTAGGGTGCGTCAGCAGCGCGTTGTTTTATCAATAACTCACGGCTCAAAGCTTACGCACTCTACTAACTTCCTTGCCGAAGTTTACCTGTCATATCATGTCCGTTGAATTGTCAGTTATAAAATTTTGTCGATCGAGTCGGCGCGGGTTTATAGATATTGTGGATGTGAATGAAAGATTGTTGGTGAAACCCGTTCCTACAAGTATTGTGGTTAATTTACATGACTAGATATCAATTATCCAATAAACCTTATTTAATTTTTGCTTTCACGGCCCTAGACTCCACCGTAAATCCGGGAATATCTTGCAATTGTGTTTCGCTCAAACTGTACTGTTCGCAAACCAAACTCAAACGAGTTCCGGTACTTTTAACAGCGTTGACAGAGTGAGTCAAATCTCCTTGAAAATAGACCAGGGAGTTTGCTTGCGGCTTAATGAGTCCGACTTGCTGTTTGTTGCGCCGCAGTATCAACTCTCCCCCTTGCAAGTTCGGCGGCACTTGCACGTACAAAACGCTGACGGCTGCGGGAGGTTCAACAGTTTTGCAGTACGATCGCAAAGATCGATCGATATGCGGATCGACGCGGGAACCTTCACCCAGCAGCAGGGGGTTGAGGTAAAAAGCATTGCATTCAGGCTGTAATGCTCGGTCTAGATAGGGTTTGAACAAGGGAAACCTGCGCTCTACTTCGGTGATTTGCGAACGTTGAAACACCACGGAAAACCCTTTTGTGCCAATGAAATCGCGGTTGAGGTTGTTGATTGCTAGATAAGGGGACGCTTGAATTGCTCCTCGCAAGTCGTTGAGGTAGTCGATCGAGAAAGCGTTAGGATGTTGGCTGTAGTATTTCAAGGCGCTCAAAAATCGTTAAAGTTTAAGGAAACAGCAGATAGAAATCCAGCAATCGCTCATACAAGGGAAAAGCTTCGTTCCTTGCGGAGGACATAATAATGTTTATTTGCGTCCGCGTACTTAAGTCAAAGCGATCGCCCGCAAGTTTCGCAACCGACTAGCAACTGCCAAATATTACTATACAGGCGATCGACTGTTTCTGCGATCGTCCTTTCTTCAAAACTCAGACCAACAAATCCTTTAACCCGCTATAAGTAAGGGGGAGGTGCGCTTTACGCACCCTACAAACTGTAGGTAGGGGTAAGGTGCGCGGGCGCACCCAGAGGTTTTTGATTTATTAATGAAGTAAAAACTTGTTAACTCTTTAATTTCAAACTCACAACTCAAAACTCAAAATTTAAAACTATTTTTCGTATTAGCTAGCGCGGTCAAATTTCTGTCGAACAGGAATTTTGATCGCAAACTCTGTTCCCTCACCCTGAGTAGAGAAACACTCCAGCTTGCCCCCATGTTTTTCAGTAACAATTTGATAGCCGATCGACATCCCCATTCCGGTTCCTTTGCCAACAGGTTTAGTTGTGAAGAAAGGGTCGAAAATGCGCTGCCCGATCTCTTTCGGTATCCCGGAACCGTTATCGGCGATCGCAAGAGAAGCGTAGTCTTTAATCACCTCAATGGACGGTCTTTCTGAGCTAGCTTTGAGGCGGTGTTGCAAAATCATCAGAGTGCTGTCGAGTCCTTCATGGATGTTTACTGGTTTAATATCAACTTCGTCGGTGCGGGAAAAATTGCGGAGGGACAGCAGAATGTTCCGAATGCGTTCTGTCCCAAACTTCATAGAGTTCAGAATTTTGACTAAATATTTTTGCAAAAAATATAGATCAATTGCATCTTCCTGCACTTGAATTTCAGCAACCGCATTGGGGTAGTGATGCTGGTAAAGTTGCACGATATTCAGCAGATTTTGAGAATATTCCTCAAGGTATCTTAGGTTGCCGTGGATGAAGTTAACTGGATTATTAATTTCATGAGCCACAACCGCTACAAGTTGCCCTAAGCTGGACATCTTTTCAGCCAGAAGTGTTGAATGATAGAAAAAGATTGCCAGAATTAGCAAACAAATGTATAATAATAAAGCTATAAAATATTAAAAATCAACAATTTGCGCTATCAGTTGTTGCCCTACATTTACACTTTGTTTTGGGAAGCTGCGACGGCGGGAACGCCGATTTTGCGACCGCTACTGTATCACTTTCCGCGCGATCGCACAACTTTACCACCTTTACGATCGAGTGTTGCTGGGCCCGTCGCTGATGGCTGCACCTGTTTACCGCCCGGGAGTTGAGCATCGCGCCGTGTATTTGCCGGAGGGGACTTGGTTTGATTGGTGGACGGGCGAATGCTATCAGGGCCCGACGCACATTTTGGCTGATGCACCTTTGGAAAGAATGCCGCTTTACGTGCGGGGCGGGGGCATAATTGCGATGGAACCTGTGAGGCAATTTGTGAGCGAAGAACCGCTTGAGTCATTAAAAATGCGAATTTGGCCCGGAACTGGTGAATGGACGCTTTATGAGGATGACGGACACAGTTTTGAGCATGAAAAAGGTGTCGGGGCAACGACTAATTACAAGGTGTATTTGGAAGGTGATAAAACCATTGTTGAAATTGCCGCGCGCGAGGGTCAATTTTTGATTTTAGAGCGCGAAGTTACGGTAGAAGTTGTTGGGATTGGGGAACAGCGATTTACCGATGACGGTACGGTGCGGCGCTTGACATTTTAAGCAATTTTATCAGCGATACCCGTAGGGATACAGCACTGCTGTGTCGTAGTATCCTTGGTGTAAGCATCACAATCAAACAGGTTTGTAGTGAGGACTTCAGTTCGCATCATTCAGAATAAGAACTCACAGTCCAAAAGATCGAACCAGTAACGCTTATTTTAACGTCAACGATATAATTTCTGTGCAGGCTCCTAATTTCAAAGCTATAATATTATTTTCAGCTAGTAGCCGGGAAAAGAGTTCCCAAAAAAACACCAATAAATTCCCTTTAACGCTCGCTAAATATAGCTATTTATGCCAATAGAAAAAAATATTGAATAATTAAGTGAACAGTTATCCATAACAACAAATAATGCAACCCATCCAAATTACCACATTCCAAGCTTTGTGGCGCAGCCTCGGCCTGATAATCAAAGCCGCACCAATTGAACTCCGCAATTTAATATTACTCAACATCATTCGCGGTGCTGCCCCGTCTGCCGTGCTTTTTTTAGATAAATTAATCATTGATGAAGTATCTCGGTTGCTATCGCAAACCCAAACAGCACAGCCCTTTGCTTTGATGCTTTCCCACCCAATATTGCTGTGGAGTATTGGCGGTGTCTTAAGTCTCAAGTTAATCGGCGACTCCCTCGAAACAATGAGCTCTTTTGCAGCGACATCTTTGCGCGATCGCGTTCAAGGCTTTGTTGAAGGAAAAGTCCTCGAAAAAGTCGCTAATTTCGACGATATCGCCCTATTTGAAAACCCCGAACTATTAAATATTGTAGAACTCGCAAAAACCGGAGTATCCAAAATACAGCAACTAGCATTTACCCTCAGCATGACCATCACGGGAATTTTTATATTTATTCCATCTATTAGCCTTGCTGCTACCATAGCTTGGTGGGTGCCACTCCTGATGTTGATTTCATCATCTCCGTCAATTTACATTCAAAGAAAATATAGCCGAATCATCTGGAGAGTTCAAAGAAAGCAAGCTAAAATCAGCCGCGAGATGAACTTATCCGCTAGAGTATTGACGGGCGAAGAATACGCTAAAGAATTGCGTTTATTTGGCTTGCAGGAACTTTGGCTCAAACGCTGGCAGGGTCAGTTTTTGCAGTTTTTTAGCGAGATGCAACGCATCCGAAAAAAAGGAGCAATTGTTGTACTTTTCTGGTCATTGTTTAGTAGAGTAGGAGTAGCTTTGCCATTTGTTTATGTGGTAATGGGAGCTTTGGGAGGGCGCTATACTTTGGGGGATTTGGCGCTTTATTCGGGTTTGATTGTCCAAGTCGAGCAAAGTTTGGAATTGCTGATTGGCAATTATACGAATTTGTACGATATCTCTCTCAGCGTTAGTCCGATTTTTCAACTTTTGGAACTTAAACCAGAATTGCAGTCTCCGCTTGTGGATGTGGCATCTCGCCTGCCTAGTTTACCAAGTCACGGGCAAGATGCCCGTGCCACAAGTCAATTACCAAGTCACGGGCAAGATGCCCGTGCCACAAGTCAATTACCAAGTCACGGGCAAGATGCCCGTGCCACAAAAGATAAAATTGGCATTGAGATTAAGCATCTATCTTTCTGCTATCCCGGCAGCAATAAAAGCACGGTTGAAGATATCAACTTAACCATTAATCCGGGTGAAATGCTAGTGCTTGTTGGTGAAAATGGCGCGGGTAAAACCACCCTTGGTAAACTCCTCGGCCGCCTGTACGATCCGACAAGCGGTACGATCGACTGGAACGGCAAAGATTTGCGATCGTACTCTCTAGCATACGTGCGATCGCGCATCGCCGTAGTCATGCAAGATTACGCCCGTTTCCCCTCCACAGTCCGCGAAAACGTCGGTTTCGGCGACTTGCTTTCACTCTCAGATGACACCGCAATTAACGAAGCCATTTCCGAAGCAGGAATTAGCGCAAAAGTAAATAGTCTTGCCGCAGGTTTAGAGACACCGTTGGGGAAACAATTAGAAGATGGCATAGACTTATCGGGGGGACAGTGGCAAAGAATTGCGATCGCCCGCGCCCTAATGCGGCTTTCTACAGCCGAAGTCCTAATTTTTGACGAACCAACCGCCGCCCTCGACCCCAAGACAGAACACGAAATTTACAGCATCTTCCGCCAAATCGCCGTCGGGAAAACAACGATTGTCATCAGCCACAGATTGGGATTGGCCAAAATTGCCGATCGCATCGCCGTCATGGAAAACGGTAAAATAGCAGAAATAGGAACTCACGACGAATTGATAGAATTGGGCGAAATTTACTATTCAATGTTTACCCGTCAAGCTAGCAGTTACATTTAGAATTATATGGTTGGTGGGATGGGCTTCTAGCCCGTCCAAATTAATAATGCTGGGGACGGGCTAGAAGCCCATCCCACAAGAAAAAAGATTGTGGGATGGGCTTCTAGCCCGTCCAAATTAATTCATAAATTCAGGAATATTATTGTTGAATCTGCCGCTACCTAGACAATATTTTTCTTACCAGCAGCAGGATACCCAGTATCAGCGAGCCAAATCCTAAACCGAAAGCCAAACTCCATAGAATCGTCGCGGTGAAGGGATGAAGCGGGAGGGACAAATTGGGTTGCCATTTAATCGGTGTATCCTTGATTAGGGGATAGGCGGCTGAAAAGATTTGGCCGCCGCCGATCGCAGTTCCGACAAAAAATATGATATTCTCAAGTTGGCGATCGCGCTTTCTCTCATTCTCCTCGTTTGTCTTGTCGGTGGTAATTTGAGCTAGATCGCGCTCTTTCTGCTCTTGTTCCTTTTGCTGGTACAATTCTATTTGTTGGCGATCGCGCTGATGTTCCCTTTCTGCTTGTTCCCGGCTCAACTGCGCCTGTTCGATTTCCACCATCCCGCGAATAGTCGAGATTGTCTGCTGGAAAAAATCTTGATTCGCCATCAGATAGTTTAAGTATTTTTGGATTTGACTTTGATATTTGCGATCGGACAAAATCCGAAACTTCCGCAAAAACTGCAAATCATCGCCTTCAATAGACAATGCTTTAATTCTAGCATAAGCTTTCCCATAAGTGTCAGCATTAATGTCAATCGTAGTGCTAAATTCTTGCAAATACCGCAATTCCTGAGCATAATCAAATACTAGACTGCAAATTGCAGCCAACAAATTCTTTAACTTGGTGAGTTTATATTCTCGATTTGGTTCGGATTCTATTTGATTAAATTCGGGCAGTAATTTTTCTAATTTGTTGGCTATTTTTTGTCCGAGGCGATAACTTTCCGTAGCCTGATTGTACACAAACAATATTTTACTGCGAGCACAAAGTATATTCATCAAATAATAGTTAAAATCTGTTGTTATCAGATGCGAAGTTTCAGGATTTTGTTGCAACCACACTAAGATATGACACTTTTGGGCAGGATTATCATATTCAAAAATTGGATAACCAAACAACCTTCCAGCCGCAGTAATTTTTAATTCGGTTTCGATGCCTTCTTCGACAAAAGCACGCACGCATTTATCTGCCAGGACGCGATAATCATCATACACAACAGGCTCTGCATACAGCAATAAAGTCTGTCCTATCGATGCTTGAATTTGATTCGGCAGCAGGCAACCTTGGGGATTTAATTCCTTTAAATTATATACTGAAATCGTAGCATTATTATAGTAAAAAGTCAAATCTGCCGCGTAGGTATCGTGAATTCTCATCGGCTCAATTGAGCCGTAGAGTTTAGGAGAATCTGGCTGAGTAAGCGGCTGAAAATTTAAGGTTTCGCCATTTTTAATTAATTTCTGATAGCTCAAGTTCGCATTTTCGCCCGCTGTGTCATACTTGCCATCTTTGTAGCAGATGAGGTTGTCTTTCAGAGATTTGAGTTCGGGGAAATCGAACTTTTTCCCGACATTATCGACTAGGTTTTGCCAGATGTGTTCGGCATTTTTGGCTGGTTCTTGGTAGCCTTCATCTCCGTCACTTCGCAGGTGAAAAGGATAGAGAGTGATGCTGGGATTTTTAATTTGCGGTGGTTCGTTCATAATCCAACCTTGGAGAATATACTCATATTATATCCGGTCAAATAAACCAAATTTCGGTAGGGGCGGGTTCACCAACAATATCTAACTCCCACAAACAATCTTAATAAACCCGCCCCCTCCCAACCGATATTTTCAGGCGCTTTTGTACCAGGAATTTTGGGTGGGTGGGGGCGGGTTTTTGTGAATTGTCGGTAATCATTATAGATGGTTGGTGAACCCGCCCCTACGGCATTGATGATTGGAAAATTGTCAAAAAACCGGGTTTCTACGACAATTTGGGTGCGCTCTTAGTCCGCGGAGGCGGACATCGTTTGTATAGGCGCGATTTCAATCGCCCGCTATCTTCTGGGTAAACGCAATTCCTAAGATTTCGTCCCAGAATCATCCGTTTTAACCACCGGAACAGATTGCAAAGACAAACGCAATCTAGTCTGATTTTCCTTCAACGTTTCTCCGAAATCGTTCACGGTTTCTTCCGAGGTATAGGAAGAAGTGCCGCGCGCACCCATTTGATCGATTTCGTTCTCTAAATTCTCTTCTATTTGCGGTCTGGTTTCGCACCAATCCCGAATTTTTTGTGCTACGATATTCACATTATCTGTAGAACCAACTTCAAGGGCGGATAAATGTTCTGCAAATAGATCCGGCTCAGATATTTTTAACAACTTACTCAAAGCAGCGACAATCTGTTGGGGTTTAATATCATCGGGCAGTGACATTACTAATCTCCTTAAATCTATTTGTTGAGTCTCTAATGATATACTTTGGGTTTCACCGATTAAGGTGAACGCAGCCCAAGCGATCGGACTGGAAAATCGTTTCTTTGTTGTTAGCATAGCATGGCGCAATGCCGCTGCTCTGTTATCGCCTCGTGCTAAATTTTGGTAAAATTCAATCATCAGTAACTTGGCTGAAGGTGCTCCCATATTCCACAGGGAGACGATGATACTCGGTACTCCGGCGAGGATGAAGCAGCGCGATAGTCCGTTGACTCCATCTCCGGTGATTGTACCGCGGCCCGTGCTGCAAGCGCTTAATACTACGAGTTCGGAATTGAGTTTTAATTGCAGGATTTCGGCGGCATTCAGCGCGCCGTCGTCGTCTCCTGAAGCAGCTAAAATAATCGTGCCGGGAATGCCGGAACCTTGGAAATCGTCGAGGAGTCCGTGGGCGGATAAATGGACGATGCGCGTGTTGAGCATTTGGTCTTTAATGGCGGCTTTGGTGGCATTTTCTCCACTAATTGCTGTGGTTTGTAAAATGGTGGCGATGGCTTCTGCGGCTTCTTTTGCCCTGGGGAGTTGTGAGAGATCGTAGGGGTTTTCTTGGAATTTGGCGGCGATAGTTGGATCGCCGACTATTAGGGCGGCTTGTCTCAATCCTTTGATGTTTTGTTGGTGTTGGCTGGTTTGTTCTAATACTTGGATGGATGGGGCGGTGAGGATGGTATGGTCTTCGATTAAGTAGCGGTTGTTGGCGGATTGCAGGGCCGTGAAGGGGACTAAAAATAGTTCGTAGTGGGGGATGAAGATGACGAGGGAATCGGGGTCGGTTGGGAGTAAATCGGCTATGGGTTCGATCAGGATTTGATGGAGTAATTTTAGTAAGCGGCGTTGTGTCTCTATACTAGAATTGGGTTCCATCTGAATTTCGTTGCCTTCGTCATCGGTTTCATCGACTCCGATGGAGACGCGGGTTTTGAGGATGATTTGTTTGAGGGATTGGTTTTGTTCGTTGAGGGGTTCGAGGTTGGCGGCGCGATGGGTGATGTTGCCGTTTGGTTGGATTACCCAGATGTAAAGGTTGTCTGAATCGATAATCGAATATTCAACGATTGTGGAGTTTTTCTGTTGGGCGATTTGTTGGATTCTGGGAATTGATAATGTATTTGTGACTTCGTTGGTTGCTAAGTCGGTTGTTAAGAGGTTTTGTTGCAATAATTCTGCGAAGGCGCGGGTACGGCCCATTTCGGAGATTTCTAGGGCTTCGTCAAATTTATTTTGGGCGACTAGGACTTGTTGCAGGAGGCGATAGGTAGATATTTGGGTTTCAAATATTGATACTTTGTGGTCATTGTTGACTAATTCCGAGCGCAGAGTTTCCCAAATTATGATTGAGGCGCGGAGTTTTGCTTCGGCTTCTTGTAAAAAATAAATTTCAAATAATTTCAATGGTTTTTTAATAAAGAATGCTAAAAATTTGGGAGCATTTGTGTAACGGATTCTAAGTCCATTGCTGATTTGATAGTAAACATTGCCCAAATTGCAAAGGGAATTAGCTTCTCCTTTACGATTTCCGATTTTCTGTACAATCTTTAATTGCTGTTCATGAAATTTGATCGCCCTGTGGAACTGTCCTAGGGAATAGTAAGCATTGCCCAAACTGCTGAGGGAATTGGCTTCCCATTGGCGATTTCCGATTTCCCGCGAAATCTCTAAAGACTGTTCGAGAAAATCAAGCGCCCTGTGGAATTCCCCTAGGGAATAGTAAGCATTGCCCAAATTGCAAAGGGAAGCAGCTTCTCCATCGCGATCCCCTATTTCCCGTTTAATCACTAAAGACTGTTCGTGAAAATCTATTGCCTGCTTGTATTGCCCTAGGGAATAGTAAGCATTGCCAAAATTATTGAGGGAATTGGCTTCTCCTTGGGAATTTCCCATTTCCCGTGCAATCTCTAATAACTCTTGGTGAAAATCAATCGCCCTGTGGAATTGTCCTAGGGAATAGTAAGCATTACCCAAATTGCCGAGGGAATTGGCTTCTCCTTGGCGATCTCCTATTTCCCGTGAAATCTCTAAAGACTGTTCGTAAAATTCGATCACCCTGTGGTATTTCCCTAGGGATTGGTAAGCTAATCCCAAATTGCAAAGAGAACCAGCTTCCCATTGGCGATCGCCTATTTCCCGTGAAATCTCTAAAGACTGTTCGTGAAACTCTATCGCCTGCTTGTATTGCCCTAGGGATTTGTAAGCTAAGCCCAAATTGCCTAGGGACTTAGCTTCTCCTTGGCGATTTTCGATTTCTCGATAAATAGTTAATGCCTGTTCCCAATACTGCAAAGCTTCTCGAAATTGACTTATTTTATGCTGCTGTATTCCTTGTTCTAACAGTCTGTCTGCTTCTGCTTTTCGGGTGACTGCCACTGAGGTGTTGTCATTCATTTCAAGCAGTAGCCCTGCAAAATTCATCAACCGATTAGCATTATTTAGTTCGCCTCTTTCCCTAAGATTATCTGCCTCTTCTAGCATTGCCGCCACCAAGCCATCATCCAGCAAATCCGGGTGAGTTTTCAATATCTCCGCTTGTTCGCCGGTGGGACAAGTTAGCAGTTGATTAATCAGGTTGAGATAGGCTGGTTGGCGATCGGAGTTCATGGGGGAGTTAGGGGAAGGTTGAAGGGTGAAAGCATAATTAAATTGCGATAGATTGATTATAGATTGAACTCATCTGTTTGGGCGTGTGTTATTCCCCTAATTATCGTAGGGGCGGGTTCACCAACCATCCCTAATGAGTACCGACAATTTATATAAACCCGCCCCCACCCAGCGACGGATTCGCGATCTAATTTCATTCGCTCAGTGGCGAGAAACCGGGTTTCTACGAAGATTTTCGGCTGAGTACGAGAAATAAGGGAAGAAACCCGGTTTCTGGGATTAGGGTGCGAGATAGATTTATGATAGATTGAGATTATCTGTTTTGCGGCAAAGTCTCGATCCCCCCTAGCCCCCCTTAAGAAGGGGGGGACAAGAGTTAAATACAAATTCCCGCTTCTTAACGAGGGGATAAAAGTCTGATTCAAAGTCCCCCTTAAGAAGGGGGATTTAGGGGGATCTAGTCTTCGAGGTAAAGCAGAGATACCGTGCGATCGACCTTTTTTACAATGGAATCCAATCCAACTTATCGATCCATTCTTCAGCCTCAGAAGTCTCCCAAACCATCACAATTTCCTCAGCCCACCTGCCTAAACTTGCACTCGGACGCACCCAAAAAAGTCCCCACATTTGTCCTCCTCCTGCCGCCCTGTAGTCTGCCAAGTGTCCCGGAATACTTTTGCGATTATCCGTCACCAATAGTCGTTGAGACGATACCAAATACGTGAGAATATCTGGATCTAAAGTTCCCAATGGTGGTGCACCAACATCACCCACCCGCAAAATATCTATTTCCGGTTGCAGGAGTAAAACAGCAGTCTTAAGTTTACTAGGCAAATTTTCATCTATTAAGAAACGAGTTTTCACTGAATTCTTAGTAACTCCTGTTCTCGTTGTGCTTTAATTAATCTCATACGTTTTACTACATCAGAAGGTTCTTTAGCCAACCATTCCTGATAACGTTCTTCCCGCCACCGGGCCAAGCGCAACATATAAGCATCCATCTGTCTGCGATTGTGCAGATAGTACGTGAGACTAGCGTAAATTTTCTCAAAGTTCAGACTTGGTAATTCTTCCAGAATTTGCTCTGGCGAATACCCGCTCAAGTAATATTTAATCACGTCGTCGATGCCAATCCGATGTCCTTTGATGCGGATATCATCGGGGTCGAGAAACTCAAAATAATCTTCTAGCTGCATTTGTTTATATCCCAACTCTTAACTTAATTATACATCAATCCTTTTTTAGTATGACTTTTTTGGGTAAATTCTTGCTGGCCAGGAAGAAACCCGGTTTCTATGTTTCTGCGACAATTTTCTGCTGAGTACGAGAAATCTAGGAAGAAACCCGGTTTCTGAGATTTTGGTGCGTGGCGAGAAACCGGGTTTCTATGAAGATTTTCGGCTGAGTACGAGAGATATCGGAAGAAACCGGGTTTCTCGGATTCTTGTGCCTCCGAAAAGTCGATCGCAAATTATCTCCCCGTCAGCGTATCCGCATAAGGATCGGGCAAAGCTTGCTGCACTTCCAAAACCGACAAAGAATCGCCAGTTAACGGCTTGCTATTCAAATTTTTTTTTACCCCCTCCCCCTTGCGATCGCGCTCTTGCAAATGCGATAATTCCTGTTGATAAACAGCAACAATTCGCGCTAAACTCGCCGCCAAATCATCCCAATTATCATCTCCCACCAACTTCTCAGAAATCCCCTCAAATAACTCTCCAGCTTGCCTTTTTTGAACGTAAGCCTTCAAAAGCTTTCCCGACTTTTGCAAAACAGCCTGATAAATTTCCCCATCAGACCACCACAGTCCCGGCTGGCTCAGCAGCCAAGTCAAAATATACTCGCGAGCGTGTTGCTCCTTCACCCATGCCGCGAGATACTGCAAATCTTCCATAGTACAGTCTCCTAACTTTTACCCAAAATGTCCGCTTGTTTGTATCTATCGTTACTGCGATCGACATAATACCTGCCTTATCATCTCCTGTCCGTGTGATTAATATCCCTTAAATCTTAAAAAAACCCTACTGATTTACCAAACAGCAATTCTTACAATATAAAAATAAACCTAAACCTCCTAGGTCTATTGTCCAATACTTTTAGTCCACCGGAAAGCGGTACACCCCGCCTCGCTTTCCTCTTTCCCAAATCAATCCTCAAGCGGGAACAACCAGCGGGTTATTAGCATGACAAAGCAAAATTTTGGTTTAATCGGTCTAGCAGTGATGGGCGAAAACCTAGCCCTGAACGTCGAAAGCAGAGGCTTCTCCGTAGCTGTATACAACCGCACAGCAGCCAAAACCGACGAGTTCATGGCAAAACGCGCCCCCGGCAAAAACATTGTAGCCACCAAGACTCTGACAGAATTCGTCGATGCCCTAGAAACCCCGCGCCGCATCTTAGTTATGGTGCAAGCTGGCAAACCCGTAGATGCAGTCATCGACCAGCTCAAACCCATGCTGTCACCGGGCGACATGATTATTGACGGCGGCAACTCGCTCTACGACGACACCGAACGCCGCACCAAAGATTTAGAATCGATGGGACTGGGATTTGTCGGCATGGGCATCAGCGGCGGCGAAGAAGGCGCGCTCAACGGTGCTAGTTTGATGCCCGGTGGCACCCGCACTGCTTACGGTCTACTAGAGCCAATTCTCACCAAAATTGCGGCTCAAGTAGATGACGGCCCCTGCGTCACATTCATCGGCCCCGGTGGCGCTGGCCACTACGTGAAGATGGTTCACAACGGCATTGAGTACGGGGATATGCAGCTCATTGCTGAAGCCTACGATTTGCTCAAAAACGTTGGTGGATTGAACGGCCAGCAGTTGCAGGAAGTTTTTGCCGAATGGAATACCACAGACGAGCTCAACTCGTTTTTGATTGAAATTACGGCTAATATTTTCAAGTACATTGACCCGGAAACTAAGCATCCCTTAGTTGAGGTAATTATGGACGCAGCCGGTCAAAAAGGTACCGGCCGCTGGACTGTAATGAGTGCTTTGGAATTGGGCGTGAGCATTCCCACAATTATCGCTGCTGTGAATGCGAGAATCATGTCTTCTTATAAAGCAGAGCGCGTCAAAGCTTCCCAAGAACTAACCGGGCCTACCGCCAAGTATGAAGGCGATCCTAAAGAGTTTGTGAACAAAGTTCGGGATGCACTTTACTGCTCGAAGATTTGCTCCTACGCGCAAGGCATGGCACTTTTGAGCGCGGCCTCGAAGTCTTACGGTTACGAGTTGAGTTTGAGCGAAATTTCCCGAATTTGGAAGGGCGGCTGTATCATTCGGGCTGGGTTTTTGGACAAGATTAAAAAAGCTTTCAATGACGATCCGGCGCTGCCGAATTTGCTGTTAGCGCCGGAGTTCAAACAGACCATTCTCGATCGCCAATCAGCTTGGCGGGAAGTGTTGTCTACGGCTAGCCTGCTAGGTATCGCTGTACCGGCTTTTAGCGCATCGCTGGATTATTTCGACAGCTACCGGCGCGAAAGATTGCCGCAAAACCTCACGCAAGCTCAGCGGGATTATTTCGGGGCTCACACCTACGAGCGCACTGACAAACCGCGCGGCGAGTTCTTCCACTCTGAGTGGACTCAGGCTGCTAAAGAGTCGCTGCAAACTGGTACTACTGATTAATTGGGTGTAGGGTGCGTCAGACGCGCCTCATCCGTGTAGGGTGCGCCCCGCGCACCTTACGAATTGAACCTGTATCAAAATACTTGACTGTACTGCAAGTCTGTAACAGATTTAACCCGGTAAACAGGCTCGCATAGAAACACTCGCAGAGATGAACATTCAGCAACAAAAGTTATGCTAGGATGTAGATATTCAAAGGCAAAAATTACTTGATCTCGATAGCCTTGGTCGTTGTCGCATACCCACACCGTCATCAGCTTTTTACCAATAAAAGACTCACACCAAAATGGAGTATCTGCCACATCCGGAACTGTAGCAGTTTCTAGTAATATCTCTACCTCGTCAGTATCAGAAATTGGCAGCAGCGTAACGGTTGTATCTTGAAAAACAAGTTGAACTTTATCGAGAGACAATATATCGCCACCATATTCTTTGTATTCAAGAACGGAAACTGCTGTCAGAGTTTGTCCTATTGGAAATTCATCTATTCCCATATTTGTCACGCTTTTTCCTTGCTTGTTTAAGCATTTTAATTGCTTTTCTTGCCTCTTCATCTCCCTCTGTTGCCAGATTTGCTAATGCACCAACTGTGAGATTACAATAATCTGTTCGGAGTTGTGAAATCTGACCTTGACCGCCTCCACGTTGTCGAATTGCATCGCCGATAATCTCATCTTTCATGTTAACAAGATTGCCGATTATTTTGATGCAACCCGGTGCAAGTTTGACTCCCTCCTCTTCATCCATTGATATTGCTTGCGTGATTTATTGTGCCTGAGTAAATTTTACACCTTTTAATCGCACCGCCAAATCTTGACTGTCTTGTTATTGAACTTGAGTGCAACCTAAGCACCTAAGCTGTGTAGGGCGATCTTCTGCCCCCCCCACCTTACGAATTTATATGGGGTTGCAAATTGTTTTGACGTTTGTTTTTGAGATAGGTTTTAATATATTCGTCGTTAAAGAGCGATCGGGCGATCGTCAGTGCTTCTTGTCTTTCTGCGTCTGTCATGTAATCATCGCCTTTTAAACCTGATGGCGGGTGTCGGGGATCGCCGCCTGCATCGAGGAATCGCTGACGGGCGATCGCCATTAATTCTCCTAATCTCCGGTCTTGTTGTCTTCTGATATCATGCGGTTTCGTCATACTCTTCAAGCTCGTCTATACGAACAATCTCGCCACTTTGTAGTATAGCAGCCCTTGGTAAAACTAGACTAGGGGTTTCGATGTACCAAAAGCCATTTTCTTCATCATATATTCTCCAGATTAGCAAGTCGAGAGTTTCCAGGGCATTGATAATTAAGTATTGAACTCCTGATGATGGCATAGGTCGATTTGTAGTTGAGCCTGTACTGAGCAAATCTGGTACAATTATAACTACTGCTTTAAAATAAATGTAATTTTATGAAGTTTTTTATAGTAAGAGCCGCTGCCGTTATCGGTGATATTGCGGTATCGGTATTTGATACATTGAAAGAAGAAGAGTTAAGAAAACGTTTATTAGAGAGCGGTATTCTGGAAGTGGATGAAATAAGTGGAAAAGAGTTTGAAAGATTTCTAGAGATCCATTTTAAAAATTTGGGTTATAGTGTTACTTTAACTCAAGATAGTCAAGATTATGGAGCTGATTTAATTTTGTACAAAGATGGCTTAAAAACGGTGGTTCAAGCAAAAAGAAGCAAAAACCCAGTTGGGATTAAAGCAGTTCAAGAAGTAGCAGGAGCCGTCAGACATTACAAGGGAAATAAAGGAAGAGTCATCACCAACAACAGATTTACAGAAAACGCTTGCAATCTTGCTCAATCTAACGACGTAGAGTTATGGGATAGAAAAAAACTAATTGAATTTATACTCACCGCTAATAATTATAAATAAATCATGCTACAAATTTCTAACACTGTGTTCATTCCAGATGGCGAAATCGAGATTAGTGCAATTCGCTCTCAAGGCGCGGGGGGACAAAATGTAAATAAGGTGGCGAGTGCTATTCACCTGCGCTTTGATATCGGTGCTTCCTCATTGCCCGATCGCTACAAGCAGCGTTTATTGCAAATCAACGACAACCGCATTACCTCCGAAGGTGTGATTGTCATCAAAGCGCAGGAACACCGCAGCCAAGAACAAAACCGGGAGGAGGCTTTGAGACGGCTGCAAGAACTGATTAAAAGTGCGATCGTCATACCGAAACCGCGCAAACCCAGCAAAGCAACTCGTAGTTCCCAGCGCAAGCGTCTCGACAGCAAAACCAAGCGAGGGCAGATTAAAGCTCTGAGAGGGAAAGTCACCGATTGAGCGATAATCTCAATTCCTATTAAAATTAGGATATAATTGTAGGTGATGATTGTTAGTTTTAGGAAGCGGCAATGACAACTACTGCAAGTAACGAGCCGACGCTAGCCGATGTTATTGAAAAGCTAGACAAGCTATCGGCAGAAGTTGAGAAATTATCAACTGATGTTGAGAAAACTAATGACAAAACCGACAGATTCAATGACAAGTTCGATAACTACCAGAAAGCTACCCAATGGGTGGTGCAACTTGCTTTCACTTTGATTGCAAGCGCCACTATCACGGTGATTATCACTTCAGTTCTCCGTAAGTAATACCAAATCCTACTTTAATATCCTCTTTATAACTTGCTTGTTATAGCGGTTCTCAGAAAGATGAGGTATGTAGTTGGGCTTCAGCCCTCTTAGTTTAGGGTTATATAAGCTGTAAGTGATACCTCATCTTTTTGAGAAAGGCTATATATGCCCGACTTCTTCAAAAAGTCGGGGATATAATCTGCTTTTTTAGGTTGGTCTAATTAGAATCAAGCAACAAAAGCTGTCAGTCGGGATTTGGTGGGCCTAAGTCGTTCGGTAAATCGTTAAGCGTTTTTCCCAGAGCTTTGCAAAGAGCTTTCATTTGAGCAATTGTCAGTTCGGGCTCGTCTAATCCTCGTTCCCATTTGCTAATGGCTTGCTGACTTAGGGTTTTTGTGCGGGTTTTGTCGGGAATTTGTTTTGCTAAGGCCGATTGGGATAAACCAACAGCCTCCCGCAAGATTTGCAGTGCTGGTATATTTTTCGACTCTTGAGTTTGTTTATTTCTGGGCATATCATAAAATTTCACAACCAAAGTTGTTGACAAACTGATAAATTACAACTAAGGTTGTTTAAGATAGAGACAACAGAAAGGCCGCTGCTTTAGCCGCACGGTGGAAACGCTTTGGTTTAGCAAGCTGCCTTATTGGTAGTTTCTACCCATTATGCCTGCATAGCCAAGCGTATTTTCCGGGCTTGGGTGCATGACTCAAGCCCCTTTCCCTAGACTTTTCCGAACCCCTGCGGGTTAGTTGTCCTTGGGCGAGGGCTCACGACTTGGTAAGTCATCGGGAATTGTGGTTACGTCTAATCCTAAAAGCTCAAACATAGTTTTTAGAGAAACCTGGTACAGGTTAGCCATAGCAAGTATGTTTTCAGCGTTAGGCAGAGCCTTGCCTAATTCCCAGTCAGCTTGTCTTCGCTCGGAAATTCCGATTTTTTCTTTGACTTGAGGGCGTGTTAGTCCAGCTTGCTCTCTGAGTAGCCTCAATGGAGACTTCTCCTTTTCTTGTAAATCTTCTTCTATCATAGGACGAAATATTCATGATGCAAACGTCTTGACAAAAATTTGGATAAGACGTAAACTTCATGTTGGTAGGCACAACAAAGGCAGCTCAACGAGCCTCAAAGGTCAAAATGCAGGTTTGAAGAACCGCCTTATTTGTAGTGTCTATCAATTATGCCTGCATAACCCTTAGTATTTTTGGGGCTTGGGCGCATACCTCAAGCCTCTTTTCCTCAACGCCGAGGAGGTGATGCCATGTAAAAGGTCGATCGACCCCACAGCCCAGTTTAAAATTCTATCAAATATCAAGACCATGATTTAGCTCTGTTTGTTAGCTGTTCCTCGGCGGAACGCAATCATCAACAAGTCCTGAAACATCTAGCCCGATCGAGTGACAGAACTGTTTCAAGCTAATATTTAGGGCTGTACAGATGGCTATTGCAGTATCAACTCTGGGTTTTTGTTTTCTTTTTTCTATTGAATACAAAGTATCTTCAGAGACTTTCCCCGTCAGTTGCTGGCTAAGCTCTCGGCGACTCAAGCCCCTGTATTCTCTAATTTCTGCAAGGCTCATTTCGTATAAATCCCGTACTTCTTGATTCATGGTGCAGAATATTTCGTAGTTTACCCTTGACAAAAACAATAAGTCTGACTAAACTACGAACAAGGACATAGCAAAGCGGTTGGGCGAGCCTCCTTTCGTCAAAATGCAGGTTTGAAGAACCGCCTGATTTTTCGTGTCTATCAATTGTGCTTGCATACCCAAGCGTATGTTCCGGGCAAGGGCACATACCTCAAGCCTCTTTTCCTCAACGCCGAGGAGGTGATGCCATTTAAAAGGTCGATCGACCCACAGCACAACCCAATTCAAAATTGTACCAAAGATCCCGACCAAAACTTCAACTTTGCGATCGCACAACTTCCGTGGTATCGTGCCATTTCTCGAACCATTCCAGATCATGCCCACATCAATTGACAACTTCTACCTAGGCGATGTCGCCTCCAACTTTCACTTTGCAGGCCCGCTGCTAGACTTTGAAGAAGAAATCCAGAATCAATCTCCCTTTCACGATTTAGACTACCTGACAAACGAAATTAAAAGGGGATTCCTCGACTACGTGCGTCAAGGAATCATGCTGGACGCCATCCGAAAGCTGCGATTGTACAAAGACAAGTTCAAAACTTTTAAAAGTTACTGCGAACAAGCATTAGGCAGACAGTATTTTTACTGCACGCAAATCATCAAATCTGCTGGCATTTGCCTGCGCTTAATTAAAGCCGGCTTTGAGATTTTGCCTAGCTGCGTTGCTCAAGTTGTTCCTTTGTTCAAACACGCAATCACCGACCAATACGGCGAGTGTCATTTACAGGAAAAGTGGCAAGAAGTTGTGGATGTCATCCCCAAAGAAAGGATTACAGCAATAACTATTGCCGAAACAGTTGACAACAACCCCAACCTTCGGTTAAAACAAATTCGGATCAAAACCGACACCTACGCCCTGTTAACCAAAAAAGCAGCCGCAGCGGGAATGTCAATTTCGGAATTTTTGGGCAGGCTGGTTGACGAATACAACCCCAGAAATTTAGAGCAACCCGCAGAGCACACTCCCGAACAGGAGGAGATTTTAGACCAATTAGACGCCCAGTTTAAGAAGCCGACAGCCGAACCGACTTCAACTTCTCCTAAAGACAAAGTTAAATCTAAAGGTTTTGGAGTAAAAATTGAGGCAAAAGGTGGTACAAGGGAGGTGAAGGTGAAAAGTTCGGAAGGTAAGGTTAAGGCTAAAAGTGCAGAAAGTGAAATTAAGTTGAAAACTAAGCAAACTGAAATCCCCGCAACAAAACTGTCTAATTCATTTAACGAAAAAAATCATGAAGTCATCTGCCCAAAATCCAATCATGCGTCAACTGAAACTGATGGAGGCTCAATTGAGCGAGATTCAGTGCCAACTGATTAAAGCCACTGTGTTGAATTGGTGGCAAATAGTTTTGCCTGACGGACAGAAAATTGCGATCGAGCACGCGGGCAGCGGACACTGGATTTTTCGGGCTAACGGGCTGGAAAAATCGCATCCTGAAGTGCGGAAAGCTGTGTTAATGGCGATCGCCGAAGGCTGTCGCCGATAAGCTACGGTTAAGGACACGGCACTGTGTCGTGTCCCTACTGGGTGATGGGGGTTGTCATGATTTGGGGATGTTGGGCGATCGATATTGCTTAAGGTTGCGATCGGAATTTCCCAACTGTGGGGCAAAGTTAAAATTTCCCGCGTTGTGGGGCCAGGGCTGGTGTCAACTATATATTATGGGGTTTGGGGAGCAATGCCTTAGCAGAGCCTATTCATACATCTAAGCCAAGCAGCATTAGGCTAGCCCTCAATTCGTGACATTTTCTTCCCAGACTATACTCAAAAGACATCTCTAATAATCAACTTGAAATCCTTACTAAACCATCATATCAAATCTGTTAGCATCGGAATTATGGCTCTTCTGGGTTTAGGGTAAATATTGTATTATTGGATACAAATGTGACGATTTTGTATTAGTGAAACCCTTGCTAGAAAAGGCTTACAACTCATATTAGCTTTGTTTGTCACCGCAAACCCAGAAGACCCGGAATTATTCCTATCTCTCTTATTTTCATCGGCGTTAATCAGCGTCAATCCCTTGTCATCTGCGGTTAACAAATTATCTTTTTTTAACCGCAGATTAGGGCAGATGCAACACAGATAAACGCAGATTAATTCTATCAATTCCCGTTGCACCATCCATCGGGAATTGTTGACTGTTGACTGGATTTACTATTCCGATGCAACCGGAATTTATCTCATTCAGTTTTTCGACTGACAGTTAACAGCCAACAGTCAACAATCATGAGGAGTGCAGCCGGAATTAATATTACTCTATTCGATGAAGCAAGTGCTCAATTGTCTCCACTAACGTTTCAGGCTCAACAGGCTTGGGAAGATGCCTTTGAAATCCCGCTGCTAGTGCTTGCTGTTGATTTGTCTCACCTGCATAGGCTGTCAGGGCGATCGCGGGAATCTGCCCTCCCTCATCTGTGGATAGTTGTCTGATTTGACGAATCAACTCATAGCCATCGATTTGTGGCATCCCAATATCAGCAATCAAAACATCTGGCTTAATTTTAGTGAGTTGTTGTAGCGCCTCTGTTGCTGAAGATACATAGATCACGGTGGCTCCCGCTTGCTCCAAAATACATTGAACTAACTCTAAATTGTCTACTTCGTCATCGACGGCCAGGATACATAATCTCGCCAAGGGTGAAGTGTCAGCTTTGAGTGCCCGATTGTCCTTGCGATCGCTGTTGGCATGATTACTTCTGGCTAATAAGGGAAGTGTGACAGTAAATGTTGCTCCCTGTCCTTCTCCCAAACTTTCGGCTTTGACAGTTCCACCATGTAGCTCAACTACGTGACGCACGATCGCTAATCCCAGCCCTAACCCACCAAATGTTCTCGTAATACTGCTATCGGCTTGTCTAAATGTGTCAAATACATAGGGAATAAATTCTGGCTTAATCCCTTTTCCTGTATCCATGACTTGAATTTGAGCAAAGGAATCAATCGTTTTTAGCTCAACTTCAACTCGACCTCCAGTTGGGGTGAACTTAATGGCATTGGTGAGCAAATTCCAGACAACCTGTTGCAATCTGGTAGCATCTCCTAACACATCGCTGACATTTGGTTCTAGCTGAGTTTGAATTTTAATGTTTTTCGCTTCGGCGGCTAAACTAACTGTTTCGATCGCAGCTTTAAGAGTTGTTTTCAAATTAATAGGAGTAGAGTCCAAACTCAGCTTGCCTTGCAGAATGCCAGAAATATCGAGCAAATCCTCAATCAGTTGAACTTGCAACTCGGCGTTGCGTTCAATTGTTTCCAGGGCTACCGCCGTCTTGCCAGAATCCAGGGTTCCCCTTCGCAGCAGTCGAGTCCACCCCAGAATCGGATTCAACGGAGTTCGCAATTCGTGCGACAAGACAGCTAAGAACTCATCTTTAATTCGGTTAGCTGCTTCTGCTTGTGTCCGTGCTTGCGATTCTGACTCGTAGAGCCGTGCTCGGTCGATCGACTGCGCCGACTGCTGTGCCAGTGCTAAAACGAAAGCCCGATCGCTCTCACAAAGCTGGGGAACGGTCGAAAAACTGAGCGATAGCCCACCAACGGCTTGTCCTTCAATCAACAATGGCACTGAAATCCAGGCTTCTGAACCAGCCTTGGCATAAACTTCAGCTAAATGAGGATAACGGGCAATTCGGTTTTCGATAGTTTCCAGCCAAACTGGTTGCCCAGTTCGCACGGCTTCTGCCAGAGGATAGGGTGCATGAATCGAAAAACTGCGCGGAAATTCTCCTACGTGCTCGTAGCCGATCGCTTGAATAATCTCCAGTTCGCTTGCCTCCTGGTTTAATACCGCAACCAAACCAGAACTTGCTCCCAGTGCGGACATTCCCTGTTCAATAATCACCTGAGCAACTTGAGCCGAGGTTAGGGATTCAGACAAAGCTGTCATCACCGCCAGCAGTCGAGCCGTCCGGTTAGCAGCGAGTTCGGCGGCTAATTTCGCTTGTTGTGTTTCATTATAGAGACGAGCATTATCAATGGCGATCGCTGCCCGCCCAGCCAAATCTTCAGCCAAGGGAATGTCTTCCAGGCGATAGCGGCGATCGGATTCAGTGAACACAAAGGTAATGCTACCCAACACGCGCCCGCGTGCCTGTAGCGGTGCAATGATGCAGGACTTTAACCCAGCTCCACGTATGATTTCCAGGTATTCAGCATTCGGCACGGCGGCAGCTAACTGTTCATCTGTAATCTCAATCCCAATTTCAACCTGTCCTGTTTGCATGACTTTAGCAATGCCATACCCATCATCGAGATGTCTGGGAAAGCGTTGAGCCAACTCCCAGCCCAACTTCACTTTTTCGGGATCGGAATGAGCCACTGCAACACGACCGATCGTGCGATCGTCATTCAGCAGATCGACACTACACCAATCTGCAAAATAAGGAACTGCCAGCTTTGCAACGCTTTGGAGAGTTTGTTCATACTCCAGCGAAGAGGAAAGGACAGCACTCACTTGGGCTAAAAATGCTGATTGTTGTTGAGAATTCTCTGCTAAAGCACGGGCTGCCTGTTCTTGAACAAGCTGTACTCGTTCGTCTTCGGTTTGCTTGCGTTCAGTAATGTCGCTGAAAGCAGCAATGATATTGATAATTTGTCCCTCTGCGTCAAACAAAGGGGAAGCATTGATCGAGAGAATCCTGCGAGTTCCATCCGCATGGCTAATGCTATGTTCAATACCATAAACAGGCTCACCTTTTTGCATCACCCGCGCAAACGGCAGTTCATCTTCTGGGAAAGGATGACCCTCCACGGTTGTAATGAACCAGGATGGATCGTTGTAGCCCCGCTCCACAATGTCGCTGCGAGTCAATCTTAAAATCCTCTCTGCTGCCCTATTTGCGGCTATAATCTGTCCGGTAGAATCTAGAATAGTGATGCCATCAGGAATAGTTTGGAAGATGCTGGATAATTGCGCTTCACCCTCACGCAGAGCTGTTTCTGCCTGATTGCGTTGTGTAATGTCGTGCATCACGACAACTGCACCCTGTTTTTCGCCGTTTGCGGCAATAATCGCCTGTCCAGTTGCTAACAGCATTCGCGCAGTTCCATGCTGCGGAACAATCATCATTTCCACATCACGAACGTTCTGTCCTTGCAATGCCTGGAACAGGGGAATATCCTCTGTATTCATGCGTGTTTTGCCGTCTGGCAAATACAAGTCATAATATTGGGCCCATCGATCCGCTGGAACTGGCTGCTGAGGTAATCCATGAAAATCTTTAGCTGCTTGGTTAAATACCGTCAATATGCCATCGGCATCGCAAGCCACAATGCCAGCTTGAACGTTGTTTAGAATTGCCTTCAAAAAGTCCTGTTCTTTCTGAAGAGTGGCTTCCACCTGCTGGCACTTGGCGATTTCGGCTTTCAATTGTCGATCGCGTGACGATGTTTCAGTCGTGTCTTGGAAGTAAATAAGTAAGCCATCTTCACTCTTGACGAGGCGAATTCTCAACCACTTGTTGAGTGAGGGGTAGTGTTCTTGAAACTCGATCGCCGTTGGCGTTGCGATCGCTTGATGACAATACTTATATAGCTCAGAGGTAAGATCGACTGCAAATACAGTCCATATATTTTTGCCGATTAGGTGTTGCCGCTTCCTATTTAAAAGCTGCTCTGCTTTATGGTTGACATAGGTGCAGTGCCACTCTGAATTAATAGAAATGAAGGCCTCAGCCATGCGATCTACGATCGCCGCAAATCTTCGTGCTTCAAGTGCTTGGCAGTCCGTACATAGCTCTTGAGGAAAATTTACAGTAAGCTCTTCTCGATGATTCAAGGAGTTTGTACGTTCTACATTCATTGCGGTTAATCCTGCCTATTTACCTATTATGCCAGCTATTGTTAAGGAATTAAGATATAATATGCCCAAAACCTAAGTCATTCAGTGTTTAAGCAAACGGGCGATCGCAACTCAGGGGACAGCACCGCTAAAAATTCGTCTTGAATCCAGTTAGCGACTTCTGCTTCGGACTGTGCAAGGCGATCGCGTTCTCACAGTTGTTCTCTTTCTTGTTCTGCTTGCTTGCGCTTTGTTCGCGGATGGGGATAGTGCTGACTAGAATCAAGCTAGCGTTTCTTTAACAGCGAACTCATGCAAACTACGCAACTGCTGAGCAACACCCTCGACAAAACGTGCCGACTGCACTAAATCTCTGGCTAGACATATTCTGTCATTCCTAATTGAGAATGCCAAATCTACCATTTTGGTTGTAGAAACAACAAAACCCGCTTTGGGGGCGGGTTTTAGCTATGGACAGAAATGGACTCTAACAAGTGACCCCTACAATGGCATTGTAGTGGTGCGATTCGTTTAGTCGAAATGAGTAATACTCAGGGATGGCTAGTATGGCTACAGAGCCATAACAACTGGATACATATCTGGGTGAGGGGTAGCCCGAGTCCCAGTCCGCAAGTGCAGCGGTAAAAGCATATCCCCTATTTTGGTAGGTAGCAACTAACAAGGTAAAGCGGGGATAAAAG
>NZ_JAUBWA010000098.1:0-28666 GCF_036702825.1 Microcoleus sp. A003_D6
TTATTTTTATTTGGCGATTTTACTGGCTTTTTCATTTTAACCCTTTTTTGGCATACTCGCCAAAGTGAGATGCACCCTACTGAGAACCTATAGGGCTTTCCGCAGTTCTATGTGTTTGAGATTCGTCACGGGTCGGGTTCCATCTCTACTCCGGTGGGATTATATTTCGTCGGACTAGAAAATCATCAACTCTAGTTCTACCCACTTACCTTTTGGTGAGAGTGTTTCAGCCTGATTTCACTCTTTGTTCATCACGAAGTGTACAAACGATGATTACTGGTGATTAACCCTTCCGTGCTTCCCCTTGCTCCTTTCTAACTTAGGCTGTTAGATTAGGCTACTTTCGTGGTCTGCATTCCATTAGGTTCATTATTTACTACTAACGTGACCGGGGTAGCGTGACCCTTTTACGTGGGGACAACGGGACGAAATCCGTTGGGAGAGAAGGCTCTCCACTCAGAACACGTAGCTTAACTACGTCGCGCAATGATAGTGAACGGGAATCTACGAAATACCGCAGCTTTTCCAGACGTTAGTAATTTCCTTGCTACCGAGGGATGACATGGACTTAACGGCTGTTTGTTTTTATCAATAACTAGCGTGTAATTTGACATTTCTGCCTCTCTAATTTCTTAGGTGAAGTTAGCTTCGACAATGTTAGGAGTCGGTACTATCTCAAAAGCACTGGTTTAACCCATTAAGCCTGTTTAACTTTTGAGTTTTAGAGCTTGGAACTAGCTTCGCATTCCAAGGTAAGAACTTTAACGCTTACTCCTAACGTAGGTATTGCTACCTGAGTCTGGTAAACTTTGGACTTCTTTCAAAGCCCACGATGTACGCTCTTAGCGTCAGCGTTGGGTTGTTTACGATAATCTTCTGGAATTGATAAGCTATTCGCCATACCCAAATCTCCACAGATTTTACCGAACGATCGCCTCTAACTGGGCATTGTCCACAAATTGTCTCAATTTTATCTCACATCTTGCATCATTCTCAAGAACAGGCAAGATGCCTGTTCCACAAAGAGTGATTTTTCTTGTGGGGTGGGCATCCTGCCCGCCCGGTTTTTGTTTGCTATTTTCTACTCGATCAATGCACTCTGCAAACTAGGGCGATCGCCTCTTGATTTTCTAGCACCAAACCGTACTCCAAACCTTCAACAACAGCCTGACAAGAAGCATCCAAAATATTACCAGAAACCCCGACAGTCGTCCAGCGGTCTTGACCGTTACTAAACTCAGCCAAGACGCGAGTTTTAGCAGAAGTTCCCGCACCGCCGTCAAGAATCCGCACCTTGTAATCTGTGAGGTAAAAATGGGCGATGGCGGGATAAAAGTTCACCAAAGCTTTCCGCAAAGCCGCATCCAAAGCCGAAACCGGGCCGTTTCCTTCGGCAGCTTCCAAAATATTTGTCCCGTTTACTGACAATTTCACCGTTGCCAAAGCCATACAATCTTCGCCAACCTTATCGCAGTGGACTTGAAATCCCTTAATTTCAAACCACGGCGGCCGCTGTTCCAAGGCTTCCCGCATTAACAATTCAAAAGATGCCTCAGCACCCTCAAATTGATATCCCTGGCTTTCCAAATCTTTCAATTTTTCCAGAATTTGGCGGCAAGCAGGATTTTTGCGATCGAGATCAATGCCAAAAGTGCGAGCCTTCGCCAAAACATTGCTCAAACCAGCTTGATCGGAAATCACAATTCGCCGGATGTTGCCGATTTTTTCCGGTTCCAAGTGTTCGTAAGTTAATGGATTTTTCTCAACCGCCGATACGTGAATTCCGCCTTTATGAGCAAAAGCCGAAAGGCCGACAAAAGGAGCATGATCGTCGGGTGCAAGATTGACAATTTCACTGATCGATCGGCTAACCTGAGTTAATTTAACTAATTGCTCGTCTTGAATGCAATCATAACCCAACTTGAGCTGAAAATTAGGAATCAACGAACATAAATTAGCATTGCCGCAGCGTTCGCCGTAACCGTTAATAGTTCCCTGTACCATCGTCACCCCTTCCCGCACCGCAGCCAAAGCATTAGCAACCGCAACTCCCGAGTCGTTGTGAGTGTGAACTCCCAGTTGAATTTTAGACTTTCTCCCCCCCTTAATAAGGGGGGGTTGGGGGGGGTCAATTTCCGGTTCAGAAATATCCCAACTTTCTATTATTTCTGCCACATCGCGAACAACCTGACTGATTTCGTGAGGTAAAGTGCCGCCGTTGGTATCGCAAAGCACCAGCCATTCTGCACCGGCATCCGCCGCCGCTTCTAAAGTTTTAATAGCATAATCTCGATTGTGCTTGTAGCCGTCAAACCAGTGTTCGGCATCGTAAATAACGCGCCTTCCCTGACTCCGCAAATATTCAATTGTATCTCGAATCATCGCCAGATTTTCTTCTAGAGTCGTCTTCAAACTTTCAATAACGTGCAAATCCCACGACTTGCCAAACAGTGTCACCCAGCGAGTACCGGCGGACAAAATAGCCTGCAACATTTCATCATTAGCTGCCGTAGTTCCCGGCCGCCTAGTCGAACAAAAAGCTACAACTTCTGCTTGAGTTAGCGGCTGTTCTTTGAGCCGCCAAAAAAATTGTACGTCTTTAGGATTAGCCCCGGGCCAGCCGCCTTCAATAAAGGGAATTCCTAAACTGTCTAACTGACGAGCAATTCGCAGTTTATCTTCGAGAGATAAGCAGAGTCCCTCGCACTGAGCACCGTCTCGCAGCGTGGTATCGTAGATCCAGAGCCGATTTGTCATGGGAAATTGCGATCGAGAAATTGGTAATATATCACTTACTATATTAGATGGATTTATTTGAAATTAATGCGATAATATATATGAAAATTAACATAAATCTAACAGGGGTAAATTACTGTGGTTAAGGTACAAGCGCAAGGAAAAACATTTGAGTGCGATCGCGAAGCCAATCTCCGTGAAGTTTTGCTCAAAAACGGCATCGATCTCTACAACGGCAACGCCAAAGTCATCAACTGCCACGGCCTCGGTACTTGCGGCACCTGCGCCGTCAACGTCGAGGGCGAAGTTTCCGAGCCCGAGTGGCGCGAAAAAGCCCGACTTTCGCTTCCTCCCCATTCTTCCGCATCCAACCGCCGTTTGTCCTGCCAAACCAAGGTTTTAGGCGATATTAAGGTGACAAAATATGACGGTTTCTGGGGCCAGGGATCTGAAACTGTCTGGAAACCAATCGGATAGATTTTTTGTCGATCTTAGGACTAAAGCTTCTGTTACAATCCAATCGACTCGTAGGGTGCGTCAGACGAAGTTCTAAAACGATTATCGAGGATTTCGGCATCTGACGCACCTTACCATTATAGATAATAGAGTTAAGGATTTCTGGCAACAAGTCAATGAATTCATCTAAAGATATTCTGATTATTGGCGGCGGAATAATCGGCCTTTCGCTAGCAGTTGAACTCAAATTGCGAGGGGCTTCTGTCGCCGTTCTCACCGTCGATTCTAAACAACCGACGGCCCGGGCGGCCGCCGGAATGCTAGCCCCCCAAGCCGAACGAATTCCCCCCAGTCCGATGCTCGATTTGTGCTTGCAAAGCCGCGCACTTTATCCCGCCTGGGTCGAACAGCTAGAAGATATTACTGGATTGAAAACGGGATATTGGCGATCGGGAATTCTCGCGCCAGTGTGTCAAAATGAGTCTCAAGAAAAGCCGCTTTTATCAAACCTTAATTATCAATGGTTGGACAGAGATACTGTTCGCCAACATCAATTGGGATTAGGTCAAGAAGTAATTGGCGGTTGGTGGTATCCTGACGACGCTCAAGTTGACAATCGCGCTTTATTTCGGACGCTTCAAGTTGCAAGTAAAGAATTACAAATTGAGATTATTCAAGGTAATGCAGGGGAAATTATTCGGCAGGGAAACCGAGTTTTTGGAGTAGAAACAACGGCAGGAAAATTACAAGCTGACCGTTATGTTTTGGCTGCGGGTGCTTGGTCTGAGCAGTTATTGAATATTCCTGTGTTTCCAAGAAAGGGGCAAATGCTGTCAGTATGCGTCCCAGAAGATTGTGGAGCGATTCAGCCGCTGCAAACAGTTTTATTCGGAACTGGCATTTATATTGTGCCGCGTCAAGATGGCAGAATTATTATCGGCGCTACTAGCGAAAATGTCGGATTTACTCCCGGAAATACTGCGGCGGGAATGCAAAGTTTGCTAGCAGGAGCTATTAAGTTATATCCCGAATTAAAAAATTATCCGATTCTGGAGTTTTGGTGGGGATTTCGGCCGGCTACTCCTGATGAGTTGCCGATTTTGGGTGCTAGTGCTTGGGATAATTTGACGCTAGCTGCGGGGCATTACCGCAATGGCATTTTGTTGGCTCCGGTGACGGCTAAATTGTTGGCTGATTTAATTTGGAATCAAAAATTAGATCCGTTATTAGCTGCTTTCAATTATTCGAGGTTTGCCTCTTCAGGACTCAGTTAAAACTCTATTTGTAGGGTGTACATTACCGCTTTAAGTAGCGCCTCCCACCTTTTTTGTAAGTCATAAATTAGTTCGATTTCTGTATTTTTGGTTGGTTCAATTCTCTGCATTTAGCGGAAGCCAAATCGTAAGTCTTTTGGTAATCGCTACCGCCTAACATCAAATCGCCGTAATATTCATAAGGTTGATTGCCGTAAACCGGCAGGGGATCGTCTTCTGGATAATCTTCTTTTGATTCTTCTAGGATTGCTTTGAGTTTTTTGACGCTGAAGCGCTGTACTGGGAAGTAATGAATGTCTTGAGCGATGAAGCCTAGATGCGGAAAGGTTGGGTCAACAATTCGCTCGTCGAGTTCAATCCAGCTATACTCGATGGGTTTATACGGTGCTCCAGGCACAGCTAAAAATCCTTGGACGTAGATTGCGCCCTCTGTGGCTAACGCTGCTTTACAAGCGTTGTCAAAGCAGTTTTTACGGTTGCTTTTGATGCGATCGGCGATTTCAATAGAAAGCGTCTCATCTAATAGTTCGGTCATAATCCGTTTTAGTGGCGTGCGACTAGATTGTAGCAAGTTAGAGCTCCGAGTACAAAGAATCCCCAGTGTAATTTGCGCGATCGCACAAAATGATGATGTTTCTGCAATCCTCAATCTTATACCAATTATTAAAAGTAGGGACACGGCAATGCTGTGTCCTACTCCACGAACCGGACACGGCAATGCCGTGTCCCGAATCCCCGCGCCGGACACGGCATTGCCGTGTCTTTAATCGAAAATCGAAAATCGATTGATGTACTCTACGATAATTTGAATATGAGCTAGATCGTAGAAAGATTTGGGATAATTTGGCAAACTGAAAGTAAGGTTAAATAGGAGGTCAATTTAATGACCAATACTGCTCTCAATTTTAAGACTGCACCCGGACATGAAGTGCTCGCAGCGGCTGGCAAGAAAATGCTGAGGCCGGGGGGGAAACTTGCTACGGAAATGTTATTTGAATGGGCGGATTTTCAGCCAGGGGAGACTGTTTTGGAGTTGGCTGCTAGTTTTGGATATAGTTCGATCGCCCTTGCTGAACGTTTTGGCGTAAAAGTAGTGGGAGTTGAGAAAAATCCCGACAGTGTGGCCCGCGCTCGTGCTAATGTTGCAGCAGCCGGTTTGAGCGATCGAGTAGAAATTGTGGAAGGAGATATTTTTCACTTGGATCGGATTTCCCAACGGTTTGATTGGGTGTTGGCTGAAGCTATCCTCACCATGCAGTCGCCGTCGGGGAAAGCTAAAATTGTATCTGGAATTTGCGATCGTTTAAAACCAGGTGGCAAGTTTCTCTCTCACGAACTTTTAGCTAGAAACCGAGAATCTGAAATTCAAAAAGCTTTATCAGAAGTGACTCGGGCTAATTCAACGCCTTTGTCTGAGTCTGGCTGGATTGGTGTTTACCAAAACGCGGGTTTGCAAGTAGAAAAGTGTCAAACCGGGGCGATGGGCCTCCTAAATTTGTCGCGAATGCTGCAAGATGAAGGGTTTGTGGGTACTGTGCGGATTGTGTGGAATGTTTTAAGTCGATCGCAAATTCGCGATCGGGTTTTAGCAATGCGTCGAGTTTTCCAGCATTACCAACAGGATTTAGGCTACATCGTCATCTGTGCCAAAAAACAACAATATTAGGGAGTAAAATTTTATGACTGCTACTCTTTTACCGCTACAATCTTCAGCAATCAAACTCCGAGACACTATTGAATATCCCGCAGCCGGAGTGCTGACGAAAATTTTAGTCAAAGACAATAATTGTCAGCACACTTTAGTTTGTCTGGCCGCAGGTTCGGAAATTGCCGAACACAACTCGGCACGGAATGCCACAGTTAATGTAATCGAAGGAAAAGGAACTTTGACTCTGGAAGGTAAAGATATTGTTTTGGAACCGGGGGTGTTTGTTTTCATGCCTGCTCGCGCTCCCCACGCTTTGAAGGGTGAAGAAAATTTGGCGTTTTTATTGACATTTTCGGAGGCTAATTAAGGCTGTAATAGTCTGACGCTCGGAAACTTTTTCAACTACTATTCTGTTTCTGGTTCTACTGTTTCTACTGTAGTCGCCCCTGAAGCACGAAGCAACCAAGCAAGACTGCCCCAGGGGAAAGGCCATGCTTGAATTTCGATCGCCACTCGAAGCAGATTATTACTTTCAACAATAGCATCCCACCAAAACCATTGACGTTCATCATCAGGAAAAAACCAAGCAATCCAACCAATTAACGTCCACTCTAACCTTTGGTTTTCATTAAACTTTTCTTCTGACTCAAGTCCTCGCCACCATTGTAACCATTGCTCATCCTCTTCTTCTGTTTTTGATCGAGCACATCTCTGAACAAACCATTCAGGTAATAATCTTTGCCAATCCTCATCAGATAACCATTCCAATGCACTCTGTCTCAGAACCACCTCAAGAACTTCTCTAGATTTGCTAAGAACAACACCTGCATTGCCTGGACAATAAGCGTTAACTTGAACAATCCCCAATCCTTCAGGAATATCGATAGGATTTGTTCCTATTAATAAATGTCGCAATTCATCTTCTATTTTCATTCGCTTCTTTAATTGTGATTGTTGCCTTGCAGTGTCATAAACCTGGTCGCTGTAGGGGCGGTGTTTCCGTGCCGGCCCCGATTCCTGTAAGGGCGGTCAATCTATTTCATCTCCCGAGGCTATCGCCCCCAATTTTTCCCAATCCAACACCGCAATCTTCCCCCCTCGACTGTAAGATACAAACGGCTTCAGTTTCTTAAACAACCGCACGCATTCTTCGTAGGTAATTCCAATACTGCGAGCAATTTGATAGTAGGGAAAACGTTTTTCTAAACATACACGATTATCCACAATCTTCGTACCTTGCTCGATCGCAAAGTAATGAATAAATCGGGCCAGCCGCACGATCGCCCTTTCCGACACCAAACCGTGCACAGTCTCGTGCAGTTGCTGCAACCGCTGATTAAACACCGCCAATATTCGCAAAGCAATCTCGGGATTTTCTCGAATTGCTGCTAGCAAAAATTCCCGTTCTGTGGTAAGAACTTGCACGTCAGTTTCTGCCGTCACAGTTGCGGGGGCAAAGCCGTTGCCTAACAAAGCAGGTGCGGCAAAGATATCTCCCTGAAATAGGGTGCGGAGAATTGTTTCTTTACCCGCCGCTGCTGTTTTTGCCACCCGCAGAGAACCGCTCAAAAGAGTGTATAATTTTTCGGGGATGCGATCGCCCTCATACATCACAACTTCTCCCTGTCGGTAAGTCCGAATAGCTGTATGTTCTTGCAATTGCTCTAAATCAGCTCGGTTTAAGCTGGAAAATATCGCAATTTCGGCCAGTTGCTCGACAGTTGCTTGCATACATTTAATTTTAGGCGATCGGAGTCTATTGACAGTATAATAACGGTGAATTCAGAATATATCGAGACAAGCAGAGCCATCTACGAAAATGCCGAACCCGAATATCAGCGATATTATTTTGATGAGGTAGCTGGTGGATTTGTGCTAATTCACCAACAACACAATCTTAATAATTCGGAAATATTTCTTGCTGAAGTTTTGGCTAAAATAGGGATGAGAGTTAAAATGTTGAGCGAACAAGCAGCAGAGAGTGTGAGAACGCCAGATGCTGAGATTGACGGTCGGATTTGTGAATTTAAGGAGCTAACAGAATCTACTAGAAATATCAGGTATCGAGTTCAAGAAGGAATCAGCAGGGCAAAAAATCAAGGTGCATCAGTAGTTATTTTTCACATCAACCGAGAAAATTACGATGTCTGGAAAATCAACGCTGGCATCAAACAAGGTCTGTTTTGGGATACCCAAAACCAAATTCAACAAATAATTTTTGTTGCCAACAGCAAACAAATTCAAATCATTACAAGGGAAGACTGGCAAAATGGAAGACCATTTCAGCGAATTTAAAGAAATCGTAGAGTGCGGGTTGAAAAATAATATGCCGCGAGATGCTAAATTAATTACTTTAGGGCAAATTTTATATGCTGTTACCCGCGACGATCTAACTATCAAAGAAGGTTGGCAGCTTGAAGAGATGATGGGTGGCAGAACACAGTGGGAAGAAGCACTTGAGTACAGTATTTTTGGCTATCCAGTAGATACAGCAATGCCATCTTTAGACAAACCTCTAATTATTGCAGGCAAAACTTTTCATTCTCGTTTGATGACGGGGACGGGAAAATATCGCAGCATTGCAGAAATGCAGCAAAGTGTCAATGCTAGCAGGTGCGAAATTGTGACTGTAGCTGTGCGGCGAGTGCAAACAAATGCTCCCGGTCATGAAGGATTGGCAGAGGCTCTGGATTGGACTAAAATTTGGATGCTGCCAAATACTGCCGGTTGTCAAACTGCGGATGAAGCTATTAGAGTAGCTCGTTTGGGCCGGGAAATGGCGAAACTTTTAGGGCAAGAAGATAATAATTTTGTCAAGTTAGAAGTGATTCCCGATGCTAAGTATTTGCTGCCAGATCCGATCGGCACTTTGGAAGCCGCAGAACAATTAGTTAAAGAAGGTTTTGCCGTTTTGCCTTACATCAATGCCGATCCCCTACTAGCCAAACGCCTAGAAGAAGTCGGCTGTGCTACAGTCATGCCTTTAGGTTCGCCGATCGGTTCCGGACAAGGAATCAACAATGCGGCCAACATTCAAATAATTATTGACACGGTAAATATTCCTGTGGTTGTCGATGCCGGGATCGGAACTCCCAGCGAAGCGGCCCGAGCAATGGAAATGGGAGCCGATGCACTGTTGATTAATTCGGCGATCGCCAATGCCCAAAATTCCCCAGCGATGGCAAAAGCAATGGGAATGGCAGCAGAAGCAGGGCGGATGGCGTACTTAGCAGGTAGGATGCCCGTCAAGGATTATGCGATCGCCTCTTCCCCCGAAACCGGTACTGTCACCTCAAAATAAATTCCCGAATTTTCCTGGGCGCTTTTTTGGTACAGTTGTAAACATCAAAAATATTAAGGATTGTGACTGATGCCTTACATCAAAGATGACGATGGACGCCTGAACAACTTTGCTAAAGAGCCGAAGGTGTATGAAGCCCTACCTCCCAACAAAAATCAGCAACGCAACTACATCATCATGGGTATTGCAGCAGCTATGTTAGTGGCCGGTTTGGTGTTTGTGGCGGCCTCAGTCTGAAAACTAAGCTGACACTCAAAGCTGCTTCAAATCACAATTTAAAATAATCCTTCCACAAACCATGTTTTCTTTACCCAGGGAAACATGGTTTTTGTGTTTCAATAAAAGCAGGTAGTGGCAACATTCCTGAAGCGTGCGCTGCGAGCTGAAAAACTAAATAAGACAAGCAGAAATTTTGTTTATTCATCTCTGCGTTCTGGTTCAGGGACTTGGGTGGCAATTAATCAGACGCGAGCGTCAAAAACATAAATTTGCCAATTGAAAATCTACAATTTTTTTGTAATCACTGGTGCGATTGACGGCAGTTCGGGCCCTGTTGCGATTTACAGCAGATTCCACGTTTATGAAGTACACCCCGATCGCTCTTCTAGTGTCGTAGGGACACGGCACTGCCGTGTCCCTACCTCTACTAACGATCGAGATTTCAACTCTCAACTCTCAACTCTAAAATCTAAAATCTACAATCCAAAATCTAAAATCTAAAATCTAAAATCGGCTGACTGTGATGTCTATTCCTTCCCAAAAAGTTTCTAGCTCGAACAAGCAGATATACCAACGCTTGAAACAAGCGATCGACCTCAATTTACGCCGTCAAATTTTTATCGCCGCCTGCGACGACTTGTGCTTGCGGGACTGTCTGGCAGCCCGCTTGCAGGCAGAATTAGCCAGCGCCGGCTCCATTCCTCGCTCCCCGAGCGAGTACCCCCGATTTGTCAGTTTGGAACTCGACTTGAGCGATCCAAATCCTTGGGGCTCGATCGCCGCGTGGCTGACCCAACACCAACCGCCCCAAAACAGGGGCAGCTACAGCCGTTTGCCGGGATTTCAAATTATCGGGGCAGAACACCTGAGCCGGCACTCAGCAGCCGTACAGTGGTCGTTCCTGAGCTATTTGAGGGACATCGAAGCACACCTGCAAATGTGCGAGTCTACTCTGTTGCTGTGGGTGTCGCGCCCCTGGCTGAGTTCGATCGAGCAATCGGCACCAGAATTTTGGCAATGGCGAACCGGAGTATTTGAGTTTGAAGGCGAACCAACTCCAGCTAAGGGAGACGGAGGGTACTCCGAGGACTTCGGGAACTCGGAAAACTTGGGTTCCTTGCGGGACAACGGAGACTCCGGCGACAAATTTTTAATATCTTCTTTATCTGGACAATTCCCAATTCCCCAGGAACAATCCCAAGTTGCCGATTCCCCATCCCCCACAACAGATTCTAAATCCGTCGAACTGGCAGATTTGGTTCTAGCAGCGGCTTCTGGGGAGTTGGAAGCAGAAAATAATGTCGCGTCGGAGGACAATTTTGAGCCGCTGCAAACTCTGCAATACATAGAATTACTGCAAGAACATCAGTGCTGTTCCGAAGCATTGGCTTTGGCTTATTACAATTTGGGGAATTGCTACCGCGATCGCATTCTGGGCGGAGACGCTTCGCAGCAAAACCTGACAATCGCCATTCGCGCGATCGAGCAAGTGATTGCGTACCTCGAACTCGACCCCAACTCGCAGCAAAATCAACCGCCAACCGACGAATGCGCGCGGCTGATTGCCCAATTGACACAAAATTTAACTCAGTACGCCCAAGAGTCCAACAGCCTACCGCCAATTTCCGATCTCCTCAACGATCTCGGCACTTTCTACTGGATGCTGTCGCGCGATCGCACGCAGCATAACACCTCAGATCCGGTATCCTGCCTCGAACGCAGCATCGCCCTCTACCTTGAAGGTTTGAATCGAACAGATGCCGAGAGCGCACCCCAAACCCGCGTTAGATTAAACAAAAATTTGGGAATCGCCTCGGCAGATTTAGCCCGCTATCGAGACAAGACAGAGAACTTGCAGCAAGCAGTTGCAGCTTACCAACAAGCGCTGCTGGATCTCGACCCCGCAGTCGAACCCCAGCAGTACGCTGCGGCTCAGAATAATCTGGCGACAGCATACTGGAATTTAGCTCAAGACGGTCAGCCGATCGTATATCTCAAAAGCGCGATCGCAGCTTACACCCAAGCCCTCTCCTGCTACAGTCCCGAACGAGAACCCCTCAACTATGCCGGAGTGCAAAACAACCTCGGTACCGCCTGCTGGAACCTCGCCCAGCACGAACCCTCAGAACTCCTGCTAGTCAGGGCGATTTCCGCCTACCGCGAAGCCTTGAAATACCGCACCCGAGAATTAGTACCCGCAGCAGCAGCAGCCACCTACAACAATCTCGGTACCGCTTATTGGCATTTGGCGAACCAGTTCCAGCAGAAGCAGGCCCGGACGGAATCGTTGCAGCAGGCGATTACCGCCTACGAAGCCGCCCTGGATATCGCCGGAAAGCTCGTTAGCGAAGCCCTCGAAGAGGATCGAACCCAACTCACCTTTGACGCCTTGGCCGCCCGCAACAATCTCGGACTAGCCCACTATCAACTAGCCACAGACCCAGATTTCGCCGCCAACAAAGCCGCACAGACAAGCCATTTAGAAGCAGCACTGCACCACCAGTTGCAAGTGTGCGCCGGTGTCGGACAACATCTCCAGGACAAAGGGTTAACATATGGGGATAAACTCAACCTGCCGTTTGCGGCCAACTCCCAAGTTGCTGATTCCCGGCAAACAGCATTAAGCTATATTGTTAAAACGATTAGAGCTTTCTATAGTGAATGCGGGCTGCCAGGCCAAAATTTAGCCTTATCCAAAGTTCCCGGAGATTTATTGCCCGAAATCTTGCGTAGGTTATAAATATGGCTATAACTATTAAAAGCTCAATTTTTTTCAGATTTGTATCCAGTTTTCTATTATTATGGCTGAATATTCTTGCCTAATTATTCAAGAAAAGTTGTGGTCATGGCCCCTGTAAAAATCCTTGTGGTTGATGACGACCCGGCAATCCGAAATTTAATTCACCGTTTTTTAAGCCAGCAAGGTTATCAAGTTGAGTCTGGCCAGGACGGTCAGACTGGTCTGGAATTATTTGAGCAACTCAATCCTGACTTAGTAGTTCTAGATGTAAATTTACCCGATACTACTGGCTTCAAACTGTGTCAAGAAATGCAAAGACGGACGGGCGTGTTTGTGTTGATGCTGACTGCCAGAACTGATGAAGCTGACAAAATGAAAGGGTTTGCCGAAGGTGCTGACGACTACATTACTAAACCATTCAGTCTTGTAGAGATTGGAGCTCGCGTTGCAGCAATTTTGAAGCGCAAGCGCATTGTTACTCCCGCCGAACAACAAACTCTTACATTTGGACAGCTACTAATAGATCCTGTCCGGCGAGAGGTGATTATCGGCAGTCAGATAGTTGCTTTGACTGCTTTAGAATTCGACCTGCTGTACTGTTTGGCCAGCAAACCCGGTCGCGTGTGGAGGCGATCGGAATTGCTGCATGAAGTGTGGGACTACGAGTATGTAGGAGCCGATCGCGTGGTTGATGTCCATATCGGTCAAATTCGCCGCAAAATTGAACCAGATGCCAATCAAATTTCGATGATTCAAACCGTCCGGGGGGTGGGTTACAAGTTTGAGCCAACAACCTAGTCAACTGTCGGGCATCTAAGTAGTATCTTTCGGGCGGGCGGGACGCCCACCCCACAAGAATTTCACCAAACTTGACTTTAAAAGTTAGAGGCGTCTGGGCTTAACATTCGGCATTCGGCTGCGCGGGGAGGCTAACAAGGCCGGACACGGTATAACATTCAACAGTCCACACCTAACAGTTAACACTCAACAATCACCTGACGGTGCAACCGGAATTTATATAAGATACTCGCGCACTTCTTGCGCCCGCTCAAAACCCCTTCGCACGCAATCTCCCAAAGCCACTCCGCCAACGTAGTTGCTGCACAAATAGATCCCTGGCAAAGACTTTAAACCCCGATCGATCTGTTGCAGGCGATCGAGATGCCCCAAATTGTACTGAGGAATTGCCCGCTTCCACACATTCACCGCCAAAACTTTCGGCTGCGCCGCCTCCGGCTTCAGCAAAATCCGAGACAAATCTCGGTGTACCTCCCGAACGATTTGTTCGGCGTCGAGATTGCCAATTTCCGAATCTGTAGCCCCGCCGATGTAACTGCTGAGAGTTTGCCAGCCCGCAGGCGCGCGATCTGCAAATAAACTCGATGTCCAAATCGTCCCCAGAGTGCGAATTCCCTGCCCCCTGGGAATTAAATTTCCAAAACCCACTAATTTACCCTTGACATCCGACACCGGATATGCTAATACAACGCAGGCAACCGTAGGATAAGTAAAAGCTTGTAAAGCGCTGCTAACTTCCGGTTGCAGAGGCTGCAACAACTCGGCTGTAACATAAGCCGGTGTTGTCAAAACCACAGTCCGGGCCTCAACTTCCTGCTGTCCGTCGGGGGTCGAGAATACAGCAATGTAAGTTTCGCGTTCTGTGCGATCGAGGCGAGTCAGGTGCCAGTTGAGTTTTAGCCGATCGCCCAATTGAGCGGCGATCGCCTCTGGCAAAGCCTTCAAACCCCCTTTAAACGAACCCAACTCCCCCGGCCTAGTTTTAGGAATATTCGGGTCTGCGGGCATTTTCTTCGGTCTTTTCCTAGCAGAAAGCAGCGCCCCCGCCACCAGCCCGCCACCCGCATCAGCCATCTTTGTTACCCGACCAAAAGCCGCCGCCGCGCTAAGCTGTTGCGGATCTCCCGCATAAACCCCAGAAACAAAAGGTTCCACCAACCGCTGCATCACCTCCGTCCCCAGATGACGGCGGAAAAATTGAGAAACAGTTTCCTCGTCACCCTGCTGCGAAAGTCGATCGCCCATTGCCGGCCCCACAAACCCCAAAGCCCCGAACAGCGCCCGCAGTTTCCCCGGAAAACTCAGCAACTGAGACTGAATCATCGCCGCTGGAGTCATCGGCACCGGTTGCAGCTTATTTTGCCAATAAACAAAACGAGGCAATTTGCGATCGGCAAAAATCAACTCCTGCTTGAGCCCCACATCCACAGCCAACTTCATCAATTCCGCAGTCGGCGAAAAACTATTCGGGCCCTCCTCCCAGAGAAACCCCCCCGCTGTCGCAGTTGTGATGTTCCCGCCCACACGTCCCTGACTCTCAGCGACTAAAATCTTCAACGGGGATGCACTCGTTGCTTCTTTTTGAAGTGCGTGCGCCACACTCAAACCGCTAATACCCGCACCCACAATCAAGGTATCTAATAGTTCCATATTACATATTAAAAATATCGCAATCTTTATGTTACATGGCTTTGCACCGCTTGCGTTCTTTGCTGGGCGTACTGCAAAACCGCTTTCAGATTACCGAATTGGGAACCGGGAATTGGGAATGGGAATTGGGAATCGGTAAGCTGTCCCGCATTTCTCAAGCATTTTTCTCGAAGCTTGTGAATTAACCTATCCCTGTCTCCCCGTCTCCTTCACGACGACGGAGTTACATTGTTGCTGTGCAAGTCTTGATGAGGGTATTGAAACAGAGTTTCGAGATAAACTCTCGCAGCTTGGCGGTAGCTGCGCGAGGCTTCCGGCGTACTGCTGTCGGCATTCTGCAACAAAAACAGCGACAGCGACGCGGAGAATACTCGGTCTAGATCCCATTCGGGATGAGTTTCCAGGTAAGTTTTGAGAGAATCGTGCAGCGTTTCGGGAATTTCGGCAAAAATACTGACTGTTGGGTTCATCATTTTTTTAGTCTCGCTAATAAATTGAAAACAGAACCCCCCTTTCGGCCGGATACAGGTGCTGGCACAGCCGAAATCAGAGCGCTTTTTTTTAGGTCGGTCGCATCATTGTGCGCTATCAGGGGGTAGGTTTGTCAATATTGCGAAATGTTACAAAGTCCTTTATGTAAAAAAAAGATTTACGAGATAATCAGCTTTTCACTACCTTTTTTGTTACATAACTTTATCTTTTTTGGGTTTGTATGAGGGATTGGGCAGCAGGTTAACGAAATCCCCAATTCCCCAGCAAGATCCGACCGTGCCGTTAATTTCTGTGGAAAACTTCCTGAAATCTGTGGAAAACCTCAGACTTGCCTGTGGAAACGCTGTGGAATGTTTAGGGAAAAGTCAGAGAAAAAATAAGAATTGCAAAGGGCATGGGGCTATCGGTAGCAAATGACTAATAACTAATGACTAATGAAGTTTATCCCGGTGGCGCGCCAGGAAGTCCCAGTAGAAAAAATTGAACGGACAGGCATTTTCGCCCGATCGCACGCGTGCGATCGAACTTGCTTGCACCCCCGACAATAATCGCTCATTTTATTAGACCTCTTGCAAAAATAACTAGGACGGGCAAGATGCCCATCCCACAAAAAACATTTTTCCTTGTGGAACGGGCATCTTGCCCGTTCCAAAATTTGATTAAAAGGACTTTTGCAAGAGGTCTACTGATGTAATTCCCACTCGCAGCGTAGGGTTTCGACGCCAACACACCGCCGTCAGCAAACAAACCCATCTCCCAGCACATTAGACTTCTTCCAAAAGTCCTTTGAAGCAAATTTTCGGACGGGCTCTGGTGCCCATCCCACAAGAGAAAAAACTTTTTGTGGGACGGGCCCCAGAGCCCGTCCCAGCTATTTTTGCAAGAGGTCTATTCAATTAAAATTACGGGTAGGGAAGATTTATCATCGAGGCTGCGGTTGAGCGCTGCTTGGTTCTGCCAAATCCGATCGCCTAATATTCAAACGCCCACAGTCATTTTACTTTTTTAGCTCAAACTTGTTTTTTACTTTTTATGAGTGCTGCTTGTCAATTCAGGAAACTTGATTCGCTGAAAAATTACAAGTCACAACTCATGTTTTTTCAGCTTCTCCCGAGAACTTACTAGAGCATAACATTGATTTCCAAAGATAGGGACACCGACCAGCAAATTTAAATTTAATGTCGGTGTATCCTTCCGATGTTAATAATTTTGTCAGCGTCTCTACTGAAAAAAATTTAATGTGACCGTTATCCCAAAGTACGGTAAAATGTTTGTCTAATTTTCCAGAAACAGCTAATGCCAGGTTTTTTAAATAACCGTGATAGGGGGTGGAAATAATTAGCCTGCCTCCCGGCTTGAGGCAGTTTTTTGCAGCTTTTGCCAGTTCTTTTGGATAAAGTAAGTGTTCGATTACTTCAATGGCTAAGACAATATCAAATGAGTGCAGCATATCGGTATCGGGGAGTTCGTAAATATCTGCTTGGATAAACTGACACTCGGGGAAACTTTGACGGGAGATGGCAATTCCGGGTGCAGAACTGTCAACGCCGACTACTTCGCAGCCGTGCTCTGCGATGACGTGACTGAGGCTGCCATTGCCACAGCCGAGATCCAAAACTCGGAGTTTTGTCTGGCTGGCATCCTGGAGTGTCGCCACCATTTCTAAAAGGGGAGATATCAAATAAGCGTGATGATATCTGGGACGGTTGTTTGTGTAATAATATGTATAATTGCTGGAGTTTTTTTTCATCGATTAAGCTATGGAGAGTATTGCCGAGACCGCAAATTTACCGCAAATTTACGGAGAGTGGGTGCGCTGTTTGGGCTAATGTTCGCCACCTGCGGGGTTGTGAGAGTCGATCGGCAACTCGATCGTCTCATTCTTTTTTTTGACAGGTGAATAGTTGTCACCGAATCCATCATCGGATGTCAAAAAAAATCTTTCACAGGGTGCAGAATCTCGAATCGCCCATTCAATGGGGCATCTCTCGAAGGGATTCGGAAAGAAAAATTGCGTTCCAGCAATAATTCTCTGGGTACACTAGGCACAGACACAACTTTTAACCTCTTACCTTCGGCCCGGCGAGTGCGGCTATGCGATTCTACCTTCAACCAACTGCCGTCTGGCAACCCGAGGCTTTTTTACAGCCTGAAAGATTTTGCCCGAGGGCGATGGGGTGCAAGTCGATCCGAGAATTGATGATGGAAGTGTGACCGAAATCACAGCCATTTGCCAAACAAATTGCTGAGCATCTTTAAGTCAACACACTTAGAATCAAGATTACTACAGTGGCTTCATATAATTTTGTGTTTAAATGTTGTTCGGAAGCTGTGTTTTCCGGTCAGCAAAGCACCCTAGACAAATTAGCGCTTTCAGTGTGGTTTATTGCACTATGGTCGCTGTTGGGTGTTGTACCTTAATTTAGATACGTCCTATGGTTAAGTTAGGTCAATCCTCCTTTCGCCGTATTTTACTGTCGCGGATTTTGTTGCTCAGCGTACCTGTTCTACTGGTGGGGGAGTATGTTACCTATCGCAAGGCACGCTCGACGCTTCTGGAAACTGCTCGTCAAAACTTGACAGAAAGTGCCGTCAGAAAAGCAGAAACTATTGAACAGTGGGCGAAATCGCTGAAGTCGAATCTGATCGGCGCTTCGGAAAACTCGATGTTGCAGTCTGTAGAGCCGAAGGATTATCAAAAGTTTATCGCGCAATTAGGGCAGCGGTTGCCCGCGCAGGTTGATTGCTTGCAATTGACTAATTTACAGACAAATCAAGTCATAGCAAGCACTTGCGGGCAGCAGCCAATTCAGTCGCTGCCTGCCAATTTTTGGCCGAAGGTGCAGCAGCAGCAAACGCTGCTGGACGACAAGAGCGTTTACATCAGTCTGTCCTGGCCTGTGCAGCGACAGGGAAAAGCAAACGAAAAGAAGATGGCTTTGGGTGCTGAGGATTTTTCAGATGCGAGCAAAGAAGGCCGCGACAGCCAAGTGAGTTTGGTGTTGAGCGCTCCTGTTTACATTCGTCGGGGCAACAGCAGGCAGTTGAGTTATGCGTTGAGTTTGCAGTCGGCTCTGCCGGTGCAAACCAGCGCTCCCAAGGGATCTCTAGCCGGCTATACGGTGGCGATCGACCAAGATGGGACGATTTTGGCGCACCCGAATATCGACCGCGTGGGCCGCAATATCGATGCCGAGGCAGATGCCGATCGACTAAAAAGTATTGTCAAAAGGGCGATCGCTGGTGGACAAGCTTTTCTCCATCTATTTTCCTTTGAAAAAAATGGTGTAGAGTTGCTAGCAGGATACGCGGCTATCCCCAGTCCTTCAACTAAACAAGAGAACAGCAAGTGGATTATTTTAGCTGTCTCTCGTTTAGATTACGCTCTATCAGGTTTGGAAGAAATTCAGCAAGTTTTATTTAATTTAATTGTCGGTTTGGTTGCTGCTAGTATCGTCGCGACTTTATATCTGTCTCGGGACTTGGCGCGTCCTTTGGAAAAACTGAGAGACTACGCGCTTAAAGTAGAGACAGAAGCGCCGCAGGCCGTGCCGCAAAATTTCCAAATTAGGGAATTCAATCAACTATCAGAAGCACTAAACAGCATGGTGCAGGGTCTCAGATCCAGGGCCAGAGAATTGGAAGTCGCAACCAAGGAAGCGCAAGTTGCCAATCAGTTAAAAAATGAATTTTTGGGCAATATTTCTCACGAACTGAGAACGCCGCTCAACGGGATTATTGGTTTTATTCAAATTGTGCGGGACGGCTACTGCGATGACCGAGATGAAGAGATGGAGTTCTTGCAGCGGGCCCACGACTCGTCAATGCAATTGCTCAATATTATTAATGATATTTTGGACATTGCTAAAATAGAAGCCGGCACGTTCTCCATGATGTTAGAAGTAGTTGATATTACCCAGGTACTGGAAGACGCGATTGATTTGCAAACACCTCAAATTGAGGAAAAAGGTTTGAAGTTAAGCTTGCCAGAACCTCACGATCCGATTATTGTTCACGCCGATCCAGAGAAGCTAAAACAGGTGTTTTTGAACGTGTTGAGCAATGCCGTTAAGTTTACAGAGTCGGGCAGCATTAATATATCTGTGCGGCTAGAAGTGAGGAATAATTCTGCTAGTTTTAACGGCAGTGCGCCGGAAAGTGCGATCGGTCAGGACCAGGGCGGTCAAAATAATTGGGTGGTGGTGACAATTAAAGATACTGGAATTGGTATCGCTCCCGAGCACCAGCAGAAATTGTTTCAACCTTTTGTGATGGCTGATGGTTCTACAACTCGCAAGTTTGGCGGTAACGGTTTGGGCTTGGCTATCTCGCGAAGGATAATGGAATCTATGATCGGAAGCATTACCCTGCACAGCGCGGGTGTGAATCAAGGTACTGCGGTGATGATTTCTTTACCTGTAAATCAGCAGTCAAGTTTTTATTTTCACAGCCCAGACTTGGTAACGGAAAAGGGAAATTTCAAAAGTTACGAGTGATTTTCCCAATCTCAAATCTCAAATCTCAAATAATATTAGGGGCTGTCCGCCGAGTTCGAGGGATTTGCTCAAAGCGCTGAGAATGCGGATTAATTCGACGGAGGCGGCGCCGGAAGAGGTAGGAGAGGGGGTATTTGTTTGCACGCAGTTGAGGAAGCGATCGCACACTCGCCGCAGCGGTTCTCCAGATTCTACATTCAACACTTCGCGGTGTCTGAAGCCTGTTGGCTGCGGTGCGATCCTCTTCGTTGGCGTAGCCCCCGTAGGGGCGGGCTTCGCTAACGCACTTTCAAAAGAGTTATTCTCCTCGCCCCCGCAATTGGGATTCCCGCGCTGCAAAATCAGGAGAGTTTCTGGCGACATTTCATCAAAAATCAAGGTTCCCAAACTGCCAACAACTGTTAAGCGCCGTTGTTTGTCGGGATTTAGCCAGCACAGGTGAATGAATGCTTGAAATCCGTCGGGATAGGTAAGCGTTACCCAGACTAAATCGGCTAGTCCTTCTGAATGATTCGCAGTCAGCCGTGAATGACCAAATTGATTTTCAATTTCTGCTGCTTCTTGATTTATTCCTTCTTCCTTCTTCCCTCTTCCTTCTTCCTTCTTCCCTCTTCCTTCTTCCTTCTTCCCTCTTCCTTCTTCCTTCTTCCTGACATCCGTTACATCCGTTACAGAATCCGTTGCCGAACTTCCTTCTTCCTTCGGAAATACAGTGCCGATCGCCCTTACTTGAATTGGCGTTTGTTCCAACCAAGTATTGAAAATAGCGATATCGTGAACGGCCAAGTCCCAAAGGGCATCAACGTCGTGCCGCACCGGTTCAAAATGGGTGCGCTGGGCGTAACCGTAGCGCAATTTTCCGAGTTGATGCTGTTGAATAATTCTTTGGCCTCGATCGACTGCTGGATGAAATAGATAAGTGTTGTCAACGAAGAGTTGTCGCTGCTGTTTTTCGGCTAATTGACAGAGTTCTATTGCTTCAGTGAGGTTGAGGGCGAGGGGTTTTTCTGCTAAGACGTGGTAGCCTTGTTGCAGGGCGGAGGCTGCGAGGGTGTAGTGTGTGGAAGCTGGAGTGGCGATCGCCACAGCTTCCAGTCCCGGCAATTCTTGCACTTGAGACCAATCGGTAGCTAGAATCACCGAGGAATGGAGATTAAACTGTTTTTGGACGGCCGCCAATGAATCTCGATTCGGGTCTACCACCGCTAAAACTTCGCTGTTGGGATGTTCGAGAAAGTTGCGAATTAGGTTAACTCCCCAGCGGCCTGCACCCAATACAGCTATTCCGATTTTCATTGATTATAATTTCAAAATTCGCATAGCAATTATAGCATATTTTGTTATTATCAATACTCCGGACAGTTTTTTGGGCAGCGACTGAAACCCGCATTCTACCGTTAAGATTTCACCTGCTGAGGAAGCTGGAACCCTTATTCTACCGTTGGTGATTGAAAACTGTCCGGACTATTGATTATTGGGTTTCTTTTAATACTAAAAATTCCCAATTCTAATTCCCAATTCCCAATTCTCCATGACTAATGACTGATGACTGATGACTGATGACTGATGACTAATGACTACTGACTACTGACTACTGACTACTGACTAATTTATTAAAAGCTGCCTGAGCCGCTGCTTGTTCTGCCGCTTTGATCGATCGACCTTTTCCCTCTGCTACCAACTCTCCCTGAATGAGAACTTCTGCGGTAAAACGATCTTCCCCGCCCTGCACTGTCCCGGTTTCTTGCACGCTATATTTGGGCAAAGTTTTGTATTTGCCTTGAGTCAACTCTTGGAGAGCAGCTTTGTAGTTTTGGCGGGCCGGATCGCTGCGGATTTGGGCCGCTAGGTGTCGAAAGTGAGAATCTAGCCAAGGGCGAATTAATTCTAAGGTATTGACGCTCAAATAAAGCGCAGCCAGTACCGCTTCCAAAGCATCGGCCAGTCGGGGTTCAGCGCCTGTTTTGTCCGAGGCGGCGCTGCTGGAAACAATTAAATAGCGATCGAACCCGTAACTTTCAGCGATTTTAGCAAGAATGCGATCGCTCACCAAGATCGATCGAATAGCAGCAAATTCCCCCACCGTACAGTCGGGATAAATCTCAAACAACAATTCCGACGCCGCCAGCCGCACGACTGCATCGCCTACAAACTCTAGTTGCTCGTAATTTGCCTTAGCTGACGCGCTCGCATGAGTCAAAGCTAAATCCACGAGATGCCATTTGATCGAAGCATCCTTCGACAGTCCCAATTTTTGAATTAATATTTCAAGTTGCTTTTGGCGACCAGGATAAATCAGATTCATAGGGAATTGGGCATTGGGAATTGGGCATTGGGAATTGGGCATTGGGAATTGGGAATGTATCTGGTGTATCTAACCTTATTCTAAAAATATCTAAAAATTCTCCCACTCTCCCCCACTCTCCCACTCTCCCCCTCTCCCCCTCCCCCTCTCCCCCTCTCCCACTCTCCCCCTCCCCCACTCTCCCAGTCTGGGATTTTGGGGGGGAAAAAGTCGGACATAAGCCGGGTTCTGTTCTCTCAACTGCAAGCAGTTTTCGAGGGCAGTTATCTATCTGGGACGCCTGTTACCAGACGCCTCAAGCGGTACCAAAAAACGGAACTGGTAAAAAACCAACCATAGTCCCTCCGACCTTGCTCCCAACTGGGGTTTACCGAGCCAGCACCTCTCGATGCTGCTGGTGCGCTCTTACCGCACCTTTGCACCCTTACCAAATTAGTTGTTGCTTCCCAGTCAAAAATCCTCAGTTACTTACTAATGACCAATGACTGCTGACAATGACTAATTGGCGGTATCTTTCTGTGGCACTATCCTCACGATCGCTCGCACTGGGCGTTACCCAGCAAGTTTGGTTTTTCGGGAGTCCGGACTTTCCTCAGACAAGCTTTCGCTAATCCGCAACCGCCTGCGCCTACTTTTTCCCCAGATTTATTGTACGCGATCGATCGTTACTTTTCTTCCTTCCTCTTTAATAGTAGAAAAGTTTTCAAACCAGCCGCGCCGCCAGAAGAAGTAAACTAAACCCGAGGCGATCGCTAGCATCACCGCCCAACAAAGCGGATAGCCAAAATACCAATTCAGCTCCGGCATATTCAAGGGCGATTTCTCTGTATTAAAATTCATCCCGTATACTCCCGCCACAAAAGTTAGAGGAATAAAGATACTCGAAATCACCGTCAGCAATTTCATAATTTCATTCATTTTATTACCAACCGAAGACAGGTAAACATCCATTAAACCCGAAGACAACTCTCGATAGGTTTCCACCATATCCATCACCTGCACCGTGTGATCGTAACAGTCGCGCAGGTAAATTCGCACCTCTGGACTAATCAAATCACTGCTATCTCGAATCAAAACATTAATTGCATCCCGCTGCGGCCAAATTGCGCGGCGCAGCGTCAGCAATTCTCGCCTAATTTTATAAATTTTTTCCAGGGTTTTGCGGGTGGGGTTCACCACCACTTCATCCTCTAGTTCTTCAATGCGCTCTCCGTACATTTCTAATACTGGGAAGAATCCATCTATAATCGAATCTAACAGAGTATAAGCGAGATAATCTGCTCCGTGTTTGCGAATCATTCCTTGTCCTTTACGAATGCGATCGCGCACGTGTCCAAAGCAATCATAGTCCGGTTCTTCCTGAACAGTTAGCAGGTAATGTTTACCCAAAAGCAAACTAACTTGTTCTTTGTGAAAATTATCTGAATTCGGCTTAATCATCACCATCCAGGCAATGATTAAAAGGTGATTTTCGTAATCTACAACTTTAGGGCGCTGTGGCACATTAACCACATCTTCTTGAGCCATAAGATGCAAATGAAACACTTCACCCATGTGGCGCCAAGTTTCTTGGTTTCCCAATCCCAACATATCAACCCAAGAAACAGATGCTGTATCTAAATACGCAGCAGCTTCTTGAGGATTTGCCAATTTGGTGCGAGTAGCTGCTGTCTCGCAATAGTCAATTAATACAATCTCCGGAGGCAGCGCATCCGCTTCTAAGTCGAGAGTTCCCGGTGGAGCCCCCGGATCGTCATAAAAATAGTCAACGTAGGAATCATCATCATCATCTTTAATTGGTTTTGCAACTGCACTAGAAGTATTTATGCCTTTGTATACCATGTTGATATTCCTGACTTTTAGAACCTTGAATTAGATTATCATTTTTCCAGTAAAACGACCAATTCCCAATGACAACTGTCAACTGTCAACTGTCAACTGTCAACTGTCAACTGTCAACTGACTAATTACCTCTGCCGAATTGGAATCTCGATCGCGAATTCAGTTCCCTCTCCAGGCGCAGAAATGCACCGCAGCGTACCCCCGTGTCTTTCCACCACAATCTGATAGGAGATAGACAGTCCCAAACCAGTACCTTTGCCTACTGGTTTAGTCGTAAAAAACGGGTCAAATATGCGAGACTTAACAGACTCTGCCATTCCCGATCCGTTATCTGAAATTGCGATCGCCACCCGATTGTTCTCCAAAACCTCCGTGCGAATCCGAATCCCAGGCAATGCGCCGCAACTTAAAGGTAAACCAGAAAAATCTTGCCCTTGGGCATCCGTTGCACTCGCCAATTCCAACTTCCTATTCCTGACATCTGCTAAAGCATCAATAGCATTATTTAAAATATTCATAAACACTTGATTTAACTGTCCGACGTAGCACTGTACCGGTGGCAGTTTTCCATATTCTTTAACTATTTCAATATTACGATTTCTGCCATTTTCTTTAAGTCTGTGTTGCAAAATTAACAGAGCGCTGTCTATTCCTTCGTGGATATCGACACGCTTAATATCTGATTCTTCCAGGCGGGAAAAGTTTCGCAAAGACAGAACAATTTCGCGAATCCGATCTGCTCCGGTTTGAATTGAATTCAGCAGGTGAAGGAAATCCTCTTTTATAAATTTAACTTCTATTTCCTCAGCAAAATCCGCGATAACAGAAACAGGTTTCGGGTAATGTTCTTGATACAAACTGCACAGTTGCAGCAAGTTTTTGGCATACTCGCTAGCGTGAATGATATTGCCGTAGATAAAACTGACAGGATTATTAATTTCGTGAGCAATTCCGGCGACGAGCTGTCCCAAACCAGACATTTTTTCTGCGTGAATTAGTTGAGCTTGAGTCCTTCCTAATTGTTTCAATGTTTGTTCTAACTGGCTATTTTTATCTTTTAATTGAGATTCTGCCTGTTTGCGCAGAGTTATGTTGCGAGCTAGAATAATAATTTGATCTGAATTAAAAGGCAACAGTCTGGCTTCATAAGTTTTGTCTCCTTCCGACATGGAAAGCGAATATTCTATGTCGATCGAATTTCTATGTTCGGAAATTTCAAATATTGCTCGAGCAAATTGGCTGGCGACATTTGGTGGCAATATGTCGGTCATTCGTTTCCCCATAAAATGTTCGAGAGATAGGTATAAATCCGATGAACTTCCTGACAAACAATCCACGATTATACCGTCAGCATCTAGTCTGAAATACAAATCAGGCAAAGCGCGAAAAATTGATTCTAACTCTAAAGTTTTTTGGCGCAATGCTTCCTCGGCGTAGTAGCGATCGCTAATATCAAAAATCACCCCGTCCAAACAGCCAACGCTCCCATCTTCAGCGAATACAGGAGAACCTTTATCCCACACCCATTTAACCGTGCCGTCTGCTGCTAGCAAGCGGTATTCCAAGTTATAAGACTGTTTGTTTTCTATTCCTTGCCTAATAGTTGCTTCTACTTTTGCCAAATCTTCCGGGTAAATAATGCTAGCAAAAGTCCGGCTACCCCTGTCCAAAGGCGAAATAAAATCCGCAGCAGGGTAGCCCGCTAGCAAGTAAACAGCATCGCTAATAAAAGTTGCAAAAAAATCGCACTGCCAGCGATAAACTACTCCCGGAATATTAGCTACCAAAGAGCGAAATCTCGCTTCACTTCTGCGCAAAGCTTCTTGAGCTTGATGGCGTTCAGTAATATCGTGAGCGAAAGCCAACACTGCGAATACATTGCCTTCAGCGTCGCGCAGAGGGACTTTTTGGGTATCAAAAATATGTACTGAACCGTCAGCAATAGTTGCCGGATCGTAGGGATTGTGGAGAGTTTCCCCGGCCAGTACCGCCGAGTCGTCGGTGCGGAAGCCACGGATATTTTTTGCAGGATTTCCAAACACTAATTCTACCGAAAATCCTAATTGTAAATCATCTTTACCAATCGCATTTTCTAGGGTTTGATCCATAGCTTTAAGGAAACTATTGTTTGCCAAAATATATCGGAAATTTTTATCTTTGGCAAAAATCCAGTCGCTGTTTTCATCAATTACCGTGCGCAGCAATTGTTCGGAACGTTCGGTTTGTTCCAAAGCTACCTTGAGTTCTAATTCCAGAGATTTACGAGCGGTAATATTTTCCAATGCAACGCCGACGCAGTTATTGGGCAGCGGAAAAGCTTTAATAGAAAAAGCGCGAGTTATTCTGCCGCATTCATCGCAGTCAATATCTTCAACTTCTACGGCTTTTTGGCTCAGAATTACCGAAGCAAATGCTTGGGGAATGTTTTTAGATCGCAAATGAGGAAAAATCTCGTCGATAGTCATGCCCAAAACGTCGGCCATTTCTAATCCGGTAAACTTGGTAGCTGCGGGATTCGAGGCGATCGCCCTGAGAGTGCTGTCATCGTCTATATTTTCTAAATGGTAGACGTACAAACCAATTTGCATATTCTCGACAATTTGGTCGTAGAGGCGCACGCTTTCGTCTACCTGCCTGCGTTCGGTAATATCTTCAGTAATCCCCAAAACGTACTGAGGATGGCCTGCGGCGTCGAGAATTGGCACTTTGCGGGTGTGCAGTATTCTCATACCTTTGTGGCGAGTTTGAATCGGCTCTTCGGCTATGTCTTGAACAGTAGATTGGTTGTGATGACCGGTCAATATTTCCCTGTCTTGAGCGGTGAAAACATCAGCTTGTTCTTTAGGATAAATATCGTAGTCATTTTTGCCGATCGCCTCTTGAGAGGTAACACCTGCGATCGTTTCTCCCGCTTTATTCCACAGCACAAATTTCAGCGAAGAAGCATCTTTAGCAAAAACTCCCACAGGCAGATTTTCTACTACGGAATTGAGGAACCCTCTCGCTGCTTTTAATTCAGCTTCTGCACGCTTGCGTTCGATGCCTAAAGCGATGACATCGGCAACCGATGCTAAAGTTTCCTGAAAGGGTGCACTCAGCGGTTGGCGGCTGATAATTACCATGACTCCCACCAGCCGTTCTTCCACAATTAAAGGGTAGCCGGCGAAGGTGAGAATTTGCTTGGGGATTTGGCAATTTTTCGGATTTTGACGGCTGTTGATAATTGCTATTTCAGAATTGTGTGCTGCTGCTTCGGATTCTTCCTCCGAGAGTCCAAAATTATTCAGTTCAAATCCGGAGTCAAATTCCGGTTTTTGCTGTGATGCGATCGAGTTAACCTTATTTTCAATAAATTTAGCCCGATCGCCTGTGCGACTGTAGATACCCGAGACTGCTTGCATTTCCCAAACATCATCTTGAGAGTTGAAACTCCAAATTTCAGCAGAGGCGACATCTAGATTTTGTACCATTGCCTCGCAGCAGGGAAGCAGGATATCTTGAGGGTGTTTGGTGAGGGCAATACCGACATCGGCTACCATTGCTGTGAGGCGAGAAGCTTGGGCTTTTTCTGCTTCCAAACGTTTGCGATCGGTGATGTCTTCCACCAAAGAAAGCACGGTAAAAGTGTCGCCGCTGCGAATAATCGAGTTGAACCAGCGACACCAAATTACCTGTCCGCTTTTAGTTTTATTTTGATTAATTGAAGTATTGCCGTTGCCGGCGGCCAGTTCGAGTTCGATCGCGCTTACAGCCTCTCTATCTTCTTCGCAAACCAAATCTAAATCGCCGAACTGCTTGCCCATCATATCATCGGATGTCCAGCCAAAGATTTCTTCAGCGCGTTTCGACCACTCAACGATCCGAAAATCTTCATCCCAGCCCACCATTGCCAGGGGACTGTTAGCTGCATTCAACCACAGTAAATGGTTCGATCGGCGCAACTGTTGAGTTTTCTGCTGCTGCCAGCGGTAGTGCCTGGTGATATCTCTACCAACGCCTAAAACCCGCATCTGGTTGCTAGAGGCATCCACCGCTGGCGTGTAAGCCGTTTCGTAAATTTTAATCCCGCCGTCTGCCACCGTCACCTCGTGAATTGCCAGCCTTTTTTCCCCTGTGATAAATACTTGTTGCAGGCAGGAATCCATCTGCGAGATTATATTTTTGAGAGCAGCATTATTGGGATATAATTTCAATAATTCCTGATGATTTTTGTTGACTATTTCAGCAGGTTCCAATCCCATCCAAGCAGCAGCAACAGGATTTATCGAGAGGTACTTTTGCTGTCGATCGCACTCTAGGAAAGCATCAACAGAGTTAGAGAAAAAAGACTGAAACAAGTTGATAACTTCCTGCATGGCTGTTTTTTCATCGCTTGCAAGTTAAGCTCTAAAATTTTCCTAAAGTTAGTTTAACTCACTAAAATATTTTTGCGCACTTTACTGCTGCGGTTCCCGGTGCAATTTTCGGTGCAGTTCCCTATGATACAAAAATTTTAAGGAAATAGTATTTTTCGGAATATAACTTAATTAGAGCCGATGCTCTTTTTTTAAACAAGACGCAGCGGATACAAAAGGGAGATGGGGAGAGTGGGAGAGGGGGAGAGGGGGAGAGGGGGAGATGGGGAGATGGGGAGAGGGGGAGAGGGGGAGAGGGGGAGAGATGGGGAGAGGGGGAGAGGGGGAGATTGGGAGAGATGGGGAGAGGGGGAG
>NZ_JAUBWA010000099.1:0-28433 GCF_036702825.1 Microcoleus sp. A003_D6
AATATATAGTCCAAATAAAAGTCCATGACAGCAAATGTATTGTTTGTTACATTATACACCATAAAGTCAGGAGAGCCGAATTCATTATATAGCGGTTTTCAGTTGCATGAGAACGGGGTAATTGCTAATTGCTAATTCCATATCAAAATTCAATAAATTATACTGTTTAGAAAAATTTTTGCTACAATATAATTGTTGAGTTTGTTTCGTCCACCCAATGTGTAAGGTGCGTCGCTATGAGATATGGCGTGAAATCTAGGGATTGTTCGCAGCGACACACCCTACGACTACTGTTGCAGAATTTTGGAAAAATGGTATTATTTTGGTTTTATGCGATCGCCGGCGTTGCTTAGTGATACCCTAATTCAGCAACGCCTTCTTTTTGTAATATCATCGAGGCGCTTAAGGATCTTCGCTTTGCTGCAAATGCCGCCCAACTTCCTGATGACACACGTGCCAAAAATACAGGGCTAAATTCACAACAGCTAATAACTTAGTGCCATCTTCTAACATCGCGTGTGTTCCTTGACTTCGCAAGTCTAAAATATCCTCAAACCGGGAGATAGCAAACAAGAGAAATGCTGCGACTAATGGCAGGTAAGGAGTGGTTTTGATGTATCGCCAAAACTTAACTCCGTAAAGGAAAACAGCACTCCCGTAACACAAATAAATTAATTTCTTAGATATTCCCAACTGAGAAAGAATCAAAGTCATCCGAAACCTGTCATCCAGGAAAAATACTCCGAGTAGTAAAGCACTAAAAAATAAGAATGTTCCCGATCGACTGCGGGGATCTTTTTGGCGCAGCACTCCGAAAGTAAATGCACAAGTTGTGACTGGGATGCACCAGAGGACTTCGGAAACTCCGGTGAGAATGCCTTCGTAAGGGAACCAGAAATTAAAAGGATCGCTAAACAGGCGTTCAACTCCTTCTCCCTTGTTGTTGAGTTTGGCGTATACGCTCAGACCTCCCAAAATCAGGACAGTCAGAGTGTTGAAAACAGCTAAAAACGGTACAGTAAAAAAATGTTTTTTGAGAATTTCTAAAGAATTTGAAAACTTGGGAATTTTATCGAAGAAAGGTAGATGCTTCATAAAAGCTGTCTCCAAACAATAGGGTTTGTTACTTATTCACCGGCAGCCAAACCACAAATGTAGTGCCGCGATCGGTTGGATATAAATGAGTTTCCGCACATGGCAGCCATTCAGGATTGACTGGGGAAAATACTTCTATTTCTCCTTGCATTTGGCGGACTAAATCGCGGGCGATCGCCAAACCCAATCCTGTGCCGGGAATTTCTGTCTGCGCTTTTTCTCCCCGGTAGTGCCGCTCAAATAAATGCTCTAAATCCTGGGGGGGAATGCCGGAACCGGTGTCGCTGACTGCAACTGCTATGGCAGGCAATTGGCTGTATCCAGCCCGATCGCCCTCCGCTGCTTTGTACCTGACTTTAATATAAATTTGGCGGCCGGCCGGGGTATATTTCAAAGCATTGTCAATTACATTGCTCAAAACTTCGCGCAAAGCTCGATCGTTGGCCGAGACTGGCGGCAAATCCGCCGGTATGTCGGCTAGCAATTTCAGATTCCTTTCGGATGCGATCGCCTCGGCGGAAATTAACAGCGGTTTTAAGACGAATGCCACAAAACAGGATTCGTTCAAATTGGCCGCAGGTGACAGCGACAGAGGAGAATGTCTGGTTAATTCTACATTGGGCATTGCTTTTTCTGAAGTGTTAGATGGTAGTCTCAGATTTGCTTCGCCGGTGTCAACGGTTCGATCGAACTGGCCGAGCAACTCTTGCAGGCGATCGCTCTCTCGGACAATACTAAAAGCCACATTGCGGTTTTTGTCTTCGGGTACCAACCGCCGCGCTAACAGCTTGCCAAAAGTTCGCAGCGCTGTCAGCGGACTTTTGAACTGGTGCAGTAAATTGTGCATCGTGTCGTAAACCTGGGCCTGGATTTGCCTGGCCGAACCCAATTCCTGCTGCATCCACTGCGAGCGCTGGTCTAAAATGCAGGCTAGGGCTAAGGTGCGAGAAATTTGTTGCATAGTCGCCTCCTCTGGCTCGTTCCAAGGCCTGTCTTGCCGACCGCACACCAAAAGTCCCATTACGACTCCCTCGTGTATCAGAGGCGTCACAATTTGCCGACGCTGCTGCCATACATTCTCCGGGCCCGGGCACTGATTTGAACTGCGCTCATTACCCGGAAGCGGATCGGGTGCGATCGCCCCCACCGTTGATTCTTCCACAGGAAGAGCTGGCGGGGCCAGCAGCGGCATCGGTTTCACTGTCGAACTTTCGGAATATTGCAGCCTCAACCCCTGATTTGCTTCCGACTCGACTGAGGTTTCTGGGTAAACTGCGATCGGTACCAACTTTGCTTCGGTGCCTTCTACCAGCTCTTGTGTCAGGTATACCGCGCTGAATGTCGATCCCAAACTGACGGCGATCGCTACCTGCGATCGGCAAAGCTTGACAAATTCTGAACTGGCTGGCATTAACATGAGCGCCACATTAAGATATCTAACGGAATTCTAAGTAAATTACAACTGATCGGCCCCCGATTACAGATGAGAGACTTCTAGATTTCAGGTATCTTCGCTTTCATAAAAGGCAGCTATGTTGAAGGCATCGAAGCTTTCACGAACACAAATTGCCCTAAACCCCTGTCGGCTCTGCTTCCACCGATCCCAAAGCTTGGCTCGGGCCGGATTTTTCGGGCCAACATACCACAACCGCTACACTTTTGTCGATCGGCACGAATGTTAAGATTATGTCGATATATTAAAAACTGTTGAAGTTTTGAGCTAGAACGGATATACTGGCCTCGGATTTGGTAGCTATCATTACAACCTGTCTGCTCATACTGTCTGCTCACAGAGGAGGTAAAGAAATTGGCCAGGAGACGCAAACGCAAGAGTCGCCGCCGACAAGAAGGACGCAGAATTTTAGAGTGTGTGCCTCAATATAGCATCGAGAGCGGCGAAGATAAACCCGTAACAGCGGCTCGCAAGTTCATCCATGCCGAAGGCATTGCTCCCCCAGCTTTGCTGTTAGTCAAGCGTAACGAGCATACCACTGACAGATACTTCTGGGCTGAAAAAGGTTTATTTGGAGCCCAATACGTAGAAGAGAACCATTTCTTGTTTCCCAGCTTAAAGTTGATGTTGGAAGCTACCACAGACAAAATTCCTGTGGTGTCAGCGGGCCGCGCATAAATCAAAATGTTGAGCTCAAAACATTGACAGCAATGTTTTTCTAACTCTTTTAACAACAGCGCCAGAGTTCTCATTGTCTGGAGAGTGCTAACTGAATTTAGGCGAAAAGTCCTTAGTAATAGGGTATAAGGAGCCATCGCAGCACGATCGCCGATTCGGGCGACCGCCACAGGGGCACTCTCAGGATAATGGTTTTTTTTGACTGTTTGTTTGATCGAACTTCCCGGCCAACTTAAAGCCACAAGCATTCATCGGTTTGTCTGCTCAAAGTCTAAGTACGGCATATAGCATATCAAAAAACGTTCCGCGCCAAACTTTTAATCTTCTAGCGGTTTCAAATCTAAAGCTTTTTGCATAGCTGCTAGTTCATCGCGGTGAGCTCTGACAGTAACCAAGCTCTTGGTTTGGCTTCCCGACTCAGCAACTGATTCGAGTTTGAGGGAGACTTGCTCTTCACGTCCAGCTTTTTTCCAGTAAAATACGCCGGCCAGCGGGGACAGCAGTACCAAAGCTAGGAAAATTTGACCCTGCTGGGGAACTAGCATTCCCAAAACCAGTCCCAAGCACAAAGCGCCGCCTGCACTCAGCAGAGTTAAAAAAATAGCAAGAAACCAACTCGGCCGCACAAAACCCTCAAAGGTGACTTTATAGTTGGGAGCATCAACTGCTGCAACTCGGTAAGCTCTACGGGCAAAATACTGTTGTAGCTCAGTTAAAAGTGACTCTTGGGCGCTCTCGGAAGCAAGCTTGACTTGTTCGATTCGAGGTTTGACTGAGGCTTTGACAAAGAAAAACAAGCCAACAGCCAGCAGCAGCGTGATTACAAACGTTGAAGAAAGAACAGTAGTATCCATCGGTAGAAGTTTGTGTAAGTGAAATTATCTACTATTTACTTTACCAAGAAAATGGGTCAAAGCCCCGTACTTCGCTTGACGGCTTTTTCTTGAGATTCTAGACAATCAAACACAGTATCAAGAAACTTGATATTTCTTCATGTCAAGAACTATTTAGTAATAGTATACTAAAAAGATGAAAACTTTAAAGTTTAAGTTATATCAACACAAACGGAATAGATTTCTCAAGCGGTCAATTAATGCCGCCGGAGTAATCTACAACCATTGTATTGCGCTTCACAAGCGGTATTACCGAATGTGGGGAAAACACTTAAACGGAACCCAACTCCAAGCTCATATCGCCTGCGCTACGGAAACGCAAAGAATTTTGGCAATTAGTCGGCTCTCAAGCGGTGCAAGATATTTGTCAGCGTATTGAAAGAGCCTACCAACTGTTTTTCAAACACCACAAGAAAGGAGTCAGACCACCGGGATTCAAGAAAGTTCGTAAGTACAAGTCTTTCACGCTCAAGCAGGCTGGATACAAGTTTCTCGGCGGCAACCGAGTTAAAATTGGGTCAAAAGTTTATCAGTATTGGAATTCTAGAGAGATTGAAGGAAAAGTCAAAACTTTAACTATTAAACGCACGACCCTGGGCGAATTGTTTATGGTCGTGGTTGTTGACAACATTATTGACCCAGAAGTCAAGTCCGAGACGAGTAGAATTGCTGGATTTGATTTTGGTTTAAAAATGTTTCTCACCGTTTCAGATGATACCAAAATTGCATCACCTCTATTTTTCAAACAGTCGCTCACTGCCATTAAAAAAGCCAGTCGTCAACACTCTCAAAAGAAGAAAGGCTCAGCTAATAGAGAAAGAGCTAGAAAGAACCTAGTTCGCAGGCACGAAGACGTTGTAAATCGTCGTTATGACTGGTTCTGGAAATTAGCTGCTGATTTAACAGATAGGTTTGATGTACTCTGTTTCGAGACCTTAAATCTGAAAGGAATGCAACGCCTTTGGGGTCGTAAAATCTCGGATTTGGCTTTTGCAGAATTCTTGCAAATCCTAGAATGGGTTGCCCAGAAAAAAAACAAGCAAGTAGTCTTTATCGATCCGTGGTATCCATCCAGCAAAACTTGTTCAAATTGCGGCCATATCTTGAAAGAGTTGGACTTGTCAATCAGACAATGGCGTTGTCCATCCTGTCAATCAGTAAATGGACGTGATGAAAACGCAGCTAGAAACATTCGTACGGTTGGGGCATCAACCGTTAAGTTAGGCAATGTTAGACAGGCTTTGCCTGCAATTGCTGTTTGACCTTAGAATCCCCATGTCTTCAGGCTGGGGAGTGTGTCAAAGAACTTTACATAAGAAAGCGATCGAGGACTTACGCAGACACTTTTTAACCAAAATTCGCAGAAAGCTTCTTCTGCAAGACGTTTTTCTCCCCATCACCAAAATCCCATATCTCCCAATCGTCGCTAATTCTCAAGTGACAATGCGTAAGTCCTGACGTAGTGTAGCTGCTTTAATCGCAGTGCGGCGATCGAGCAAAGCGAAGGCAATCGGGCAAATCGCTTTGCAAGTAGCGCCAGCATATCAAGGGTTTAGGCATCCGATTCAAACTCGGCTAACCCGTGTGACCGGTTTCTAAGGCACGGGGCCGACGCCCTGACGCGCCGTTTCCCTGACCGATGTAGTCGTGCCAGAGACGAGCGAGGTCTTGAGCTTGATGCCGCCACTCGGGGAGGATTTGATACATCCGGCGCGGGCGGCCGCGTCCTTCTACTTTTTTCCAGTAACCGGTGATTACGGCTTCATCTTCGAGGAATTTCAGAGCGCTGTAGAGGACAGTATCAGAAAGTCGGTAGATGGGGAATTCCCTTTCTAGTTGTCCGATGAGTTCTGTACCGTAGGAATCTGAGCGCAATAACACCGAGAGAATGTAGCACACTGCTAGTTCCTTGTTTAGATAAACAGGAGGGGGGTCTTGAAAAAATTGATAGATGTGTTCAAATTTCATCTGACTTGTCCGCTAGAAACTCTCGTGATACCGTCAGGTTAACGGGAGAGGAAAGCGGGGCGGGGTGTGCCGCTTCCTAAGAATTAACGCTTGAATGCGGGGAAACAGAGGTGCAGTATTTCCCCAGTGAATGTTGACGGCCGCAAAGGCTTGTCCTGCACTTCGGTAATGTTTGCCTGCGCCTTGGTTGAGCAGCGCTGACGTAACGCCGCTTACTAATTTCCTCTTCCAATCTATCGCAGCGACTATTGTCAAGTGTGCGATCGCCGATGAGTTGGCAGTTACTTCGGGAGTTGGCGTTTCAACTAAAACTCAAAATTCGCAACTTACCCAAACCCTTTGTCTGCCTTGTCTCTGCGCTCTTGCTTGTCGCTCGGGAGCAGGCTTTTTTCCGGCGAAAGCTTACCTTTAAACCGGACTCAGACCTAACATGGCGCGCAGTGTAAAAGTTAGAAAGACAAAAGTCGCTACGATCGAAGTAATCAGGGCGATCGCAGTTGTCGGTCGATCGAGCAGGGGTCTGAGTCGCTCGAACAGGAAAAAGAAAATCCCCAGACAAATCGTAATGAAAAAGCGGGGGTAGCGAGAGACGTTATTAATGAAATCTTGCATAAGCTTGGTGGGGTAAAGTGTTACAGCTCGATCTTTGACTGGTAACACTTGTGAGCGAGTTAGACAATTTTGGCACACCCAGAGCTAAATCTGCCGATCGGGCGATCGGGCATTTTTGTGGGCGAGGCTGACATATATAATTCTAACGAAAACTTTTCGCCGATCGATCGGGCGATGTCTGTTTAATGCCACGCAACCTCCGGTGACAACTACAGAAGTATGTCTATTGAGTTCTAGTTGTGATAAATATTATAGGGCCGTTATTTCTAGATAAATGTCTGCTTCCGCACCTTCTTTCGTCTTGCCGCGTCCCTTTCTGAAATGGGCAGGAGGCAAAACTAGGTTGATTGGACAATATCAACCTTATTTTCCTGAAAAGTTCACCACTTACTACGAGCCTTTTTTGGGTGGCGGAGCCGTATTTTTTTACTTAGCACAGCAGCACCCTTCTTTGCAAGCTATTTTAACAGATATTAATCCTGAGTTGATTAATGCCTATTGCTGTGTCAGGGATAAAGTTGAGGAGCTAATTGAGCTTTTGTTCGATCACCAGTCCGAACACAGCAAGAACAATAAAGAGTATTATTACTGGGTGCGATCGCAATCCTACAAAAAAGATACAGAAAAAGCAGCACGCCTGATTTACCTAAATAAAACTTGTTACAACGGCCTTTACAGAGAAAACTCAAAAGGTGAATTTAATGTTCCCATAGGCAGATACAAAAATCCTAATATATGTCAACCCGATTTACTGCGATCGGTCTCATCTGTACTCGCGCCCGCTCAAATTCTAGTCAGAAAATTCGATGAAATTTTGGATTTTGCCACAAGCAGCGAAGACTTTGTTTATTTTGACCCGCCTTATTATCCGATCAGTGCCACAAGTAACTTCACCGCTTACAGCCGGGATAATTTCAAAGAATCGGAACAGCTTAAACTCAGAGATATTTTTGCAGAACTTGCCGAACGGGGCGTGAAAGTTATGCTGTCTAATTCCAACTGCGATTTCATCGAAAAAATCTACAGCGATAGTCAAGCTTTTTCAATAAATTCTCTTCCCAAACTAATTGAAATTTCAGCATCTAGGGGAATTAATTCTAATAGTTTGCATCGGGGAAAAATCAAGGAATTATTAATACGTTCATTTTCAATCACCACTTAAGCAAAGTCTTTACCTAAGCATATTTTGTAGGAGCAACCCGTGGTTTACCCGCAGGCGGCCAAGCCAAGTTGCGTAATTCCTGATTACAGATGTTTGTTTGCCCAGGTAATAAAACCTTCGAGCTTGTGAACTCCTAACAAATTTTGATTGTCGGGAATTTGTTTTTTAAACCAGTCGATCGAACCTTGCCTCATACCGTCACCGCCAACTATCACAATAGTTGGCACCCGATAGCAATTTTTAATATTTAAATTGAGGTAAGGATACTTCTCATCAACGGAACCTTTATCTTCTTGCCACTTGCACTCAACAATTAGACCCCGAGGAAACGAACCGGAACCAACAATATAAAAATCGACATTTATTTCAGTTTCATAAATGCTAGAGCCGATATAAACCTGTTTAGCATATCGCTTGGGATTTTCAGTAGAGAGTAAGAGCCAATCTCGCTTGCGCTTTTTCGGCAACTGGGGACATATTTCGAGATATCCGTGACCTCTCAACGTGCCTTCTACAGTTGTTTCTAAAACAAAACCAGTTTTATTGGCTCTACAACCCCTCTTCATATTGTTGGCTCCTGAATAGAATCTGAATTAAGCCGATCGCATTTGAATCACCCCTCTATCAAAAACCCGCTTGTCAGTACCGATAGAACTGACAAACATCCGGTCTTCATAAACATCAAACGTCGCAAAACTCAGCCGGCTAGCAGAATACTCCGTCCACTCAGAACGCCCCACCGGACGAGTACCCCCGCCAGCACCGCAAATCAAATAAGTCGTACCGTTAATCGATCGAGTGCGTTCGTAACTGTGCTCGTGCCCGTTGATATAAACTTGCACGCCGTACTTTTGAAACAAAGGCGTCAAAGTCTTAATAAAAGGTTGATTCGAGCCGTACACGCCAGAAGAATAAATCGGGTGGTGGCCGAACACAACTTTCCACGGTGCAGTGCTTTGACTCAACTCTTTTTCCAGCCAAACAAGCTGATTTTCCCAGTCAGCATTGTGATTGGTATCTAAAGCAAAAAACTGTACCGGATCGCGCCGAAAAGTATAGTAGCGACCTTGCATATTAAAACCCGCATATTTAACTTGCGGATCGCCGTTAGCAGTGCGGATGTCGTGATTTCCCAGACAAGCATAAAATTTTACGCCTTGCTGCAATAACGGCTGATAAGGCCGCTCGAAAACAGCATTAATTTTTTCAATTTCGCCGTTATTGTAGATATTGTCGCCCGCGAGAACAGCAACATTAAAAGGGTTTTCGCGGTGATATTGCGCCATCGCCTCAGCCACAGCATACTGACCTTGGGCCCCGGTACCGGTGTCGGCCACCGAAATAAAGCGTAAAATAGGCGGTGAGGTCGGGATTGGGACGATCGCCCTTTCTCCCTCAACGTTAGAAGGCACAGCAGCAATGGTGTCTCTACCGGAGGAAGTCCGAAGCTGAATCATTTTCGAGACTGCGGCAAAACCTAAGCTGCTGAGACTGCCTAAAATTAGAAAGTGACGGCGTTTAATGCTCATTTTGATTCGGTTACAACTAATAAAATGATAAATTAAGGTTGAGATGGCTCAACTAAAATTTATCTCGTTTAGATATATTTGCAACGCCCCAAGGCAGAAAAAATGTCAGAAGAACAACCAAATCAACCAACTCCAGAAGCGTCTCAATTTCCGACACCGGAGGTTGACTCGCCTGCAAAGTCGGCTGCGACTCGCAGCAAGACTCAAAATGCCAGCAGCGCTGTTCCCAAAAATCAGGGAATCAAAGGTTTGATGAGCTCGATCGGGAATTTGGGAAAAAAAGGGAAAAAATTAGCAGCAGAAGCGCCGTTGCAGGCCCAAAAGCCGATCGCGCCAACCGCTTCTGACTCAGCAACAACAACTCCTCCCGCTGTTGCTGCGGAAGTTAACAGCGTGCCTCCAAAAGTTGCTGTAAAAGTTGAGAAAAAGCCTGTATCCCAACGCACGGAAGGAAGTTTTGTAGAGAAAGTCGTTGTACTTTGGCAAAGTATTGTGCGGCTAGTGCGATCGCTACTGCCACCATCTGCGAACCAGAAGCTGTCCGATCCAATTTTAAACGCCGCATTAGCAGCAATTCTAATCGTTGCAGTGGGTTTAACTTTCAACAGTTTCTCGGCAAAACCGCCGGAGAAAGTAGCAAAAGTTCCTTTCCCAGCAGCGCAGCAGTCGCCTCCAACCTTTGGCGATTTTATGGCGCCGGAAACGCCGCAATCACCAGAGGCGATCGCACCGTCAGCGCCAATCTCTCCTAAATTCAAAAGCAACTTGCCCGATTTAGTGACCCCGGAAAAACCGCAACCAGTAGAAATTATCCCGCCGCCGCTAACGCCCGAACAGTCTCTGATTGCTGCGATTCAAAATCAAGTTGCTGACATTACAAATCGACTTGGCGGCGGTTTAGTTAAGTCTGTCGAAGCTAATTTTTCCAGCAGCATTTTAACGGTGAAAGTCGCTGAAGATTGGTACAAACTCAGCGAATTAGAGCAAAATCAACTAGCCACTAAAATGTGGAAGGAGGCTAATTCACTCGATTTTCGCAAGTTAGAAATCGCGAATTTGGCAGGGGAATTAATAGCTAGAAGTCCGGTTGTTGGTTCGGAAATGATTATTTTAGAGAGAGGGATTAATTAGAATTTAAATTGTCTGTATCTGTAAACTCTCAGACCGATGTTAAAGTCCAGGACGCAGAACCGCCATTATGTAGGGTGTGCACGGCGCACCTTACCGCTGTTGATTGTTTTTAGGCGATCGAACTTTTCAAAGCTCCGACAGAATGCTAGGATTAAATTAATTAAGTTTGAGGAAAATTGAAAAATGACAATTTTAACTCAAGTCGAACAAGTAGAAATTGAATATCCCAGCAGCGACGGAGAGCCGATGGCTGAAAGCGACATCACGCGCGATTACATGACTTACAGCGTTGAAGCTGTCAAGCTTTACTTTCAAGAACGTTCTGATGTTTACGTGTCAGCCAATTCTTTCATTTATTATGAACAAGGGAACAACCAGGCGGTTGTGGCCCCTGATGTTTATGTGGTGTTTGGAGTTGCCAAACGCAAGAGGGATAATTATAAAGTTTGGGAAGAAGGGGGAATTACTCCCGATTTTGTGCTAGAAATCACTTCAGAAACAACTCAAACGAAAGACCAAGAAACCAAACCGGAAATTTATCGGGCTTTGGGAGTTAGGGAATATTTTCAGTACGATCCGTCGGGAGATTATCTGAATCCAATTTTACAGGGAGTACGTTTAATAAACAATCAGTACGAGCCGATTGCAGCCAACAATATCGCTTTCGATAGGCTGTGGTTGTTCAGTGAAGTGCTGGGACTGGAATTGCATCTAATTTCAGGAGAATTGAGGTTTAGAGTTCCTGAAACGGGTGAGTTTTTGAAGACTCACAAGGAAGAAAACCTGGGACGACTGGCCGAGGAACAAGCACGACTGGCGGCCGAGTCAGCCTTTCAACAATCTGAGCAAGCACGGCTGGCAGCGGAGTCAACATTGCGATCGCTCCTAACTCAACTTTTAAATTCTGGGATGAGTCTGGAACAGGTGGCGCAAATGATGAATTTATCGACCTTGGAAGTGAGACGATTGGTAGGGGAAACCTTTTGATCGCACTTATAGCGGTAAGGTGCGCAGTGCGCACCCTACATAACAAAATATGAACAGTCAACAAACAACTATTAACTAATCACTAGAGAGGCTTATTAGTAGGTTTAAAACCCTGCTTTTGAAAATAGGTTCTAAATACCTCTTGAGCAATTGGTGCCGCCGATACAGCACCATATCCGCCGCCTTCAACTATAACTGCGATCGCAATTTCCGGTTTATCAGCAGGAGCAAAACCCACATACATAGAATTATCAGGATGACCGGGCATTTCCACAGTCCCTGTCTTACCAGCACTGAAAGGAATAGTACCGTCATTCATGGCGCGGCCTGTACCTTTTTTTACCACGTCAATCAATCCTTGTTTAATGACGTTTAAAGTTGTCGGTTTAATACCAGTTTGAATTTTTTTAGTAACAGGCGTATTGGTTTGAGAAGCCAATAAATGCGGCTGCACTCGCCAACCGCCATTGGCAATAGTTGACACCATCACTGCCAATTCTAAGGGAGTACAAAGTACCAAACCTTGACCGATCGACATTGTTACCGTATCCCCAACGTACCAATCTTCCCCATACATTTTCTGTTTTTCTGCTGGTATCGGAACTTGACCGTGATTGGCCCCGTCTATCCCCAAAAGGTCTAAATTAATAGCACCCCCAATCCCCATTTTTTTAGCCCATTTCGCCATTTGTTCGGGTCCGGCAGCCATGCCTACTTGATAGAAAAACGTATTGCTGCTGTAGGCTAAAGCATCGCGGAAACCGATAACGCCGTAACCGGCGCCGTGTTCGTTAAAGGAAATTCCGCCGATGTTAATTGAAGCAGAACTTACCAAAGTCGAGTCAGGAGAAAACTTGCCCGACTCCATCCCGGCTACAGCAGTTACAATTTTAAAAGTGCTGCCGACTGGATAACCTTGAACAGCCCGATTTAAAAAAGGTTTGTCTGGCCCTTGCAGCCGATCCCATTCTTTTTGAGTTACCTTCCGAGTGAAAATATTGGGGTCAAATGTCGGCCAACTAGCCATTGTTAAAAGAGCTCCGGTTTTCACGTCGATCGCCACAACTGCACCCAGGCGATCGCCCAAAGCTTTTTCCGCAGTTTTCTGCATATCTAAATCTAAAGTGAGTTGCACCGGTTTGCCGGGAATAGGGTCTTTTACACCTAAATCTTGGATTTCCTCGCCCTTAGCATTCACCTCGATTAAACGATTTCCCCAAACGCCCTCTAAAGTTGAATTGGCTAATTTTTCCACTCCCATCTGACCGACGATCATCCCCATCGGATATGCAGGATTAGCTTTTAATTGATCTAAACTAGCTTCGCCGACGTATCCCAAAAGGTGAGCTGCTAATTGCTGGTTGGGATTGTCTCGGCTCGACTCTACGCGAATTTCAACTCCCCGCAAAGCATTACTTTGTTCTCCCAAAGCGACGAAAGTACCGACATCGATATCCTTACTAATTCGCACTGGTAGCGCTGATTTGTAGCCTGCTCCATCGATTTTTTTGATAATTTCGGCGGCGGGAAGTTTGACGATCGGGCCCAGTGTAGTGGCGATCTCTTGCCACTCGGAGGCCGATCGCTCTTTTGGCCACACATACACCGATCGAGATACGCGGCTGGCCGCAAAAATTTTGCCGCTGCGGTCTAAAATTTGGCCCCGGTTGGCTGCGACTGACACGGGGCGAATGCGGTTATTTTCCGCCCGCTGTCGGTTGTATGCTCCCTGTATCAGTTGCAGTTCGGCTAGACGAAATATCGGCAGCGCCACCAAGGTAGTGACTAGCAGCATGAAAATCATAGCTTGGAGCGATCGGGTGCGTTGCCGTGCAGGATTGTCCAAGCCATTTTTGTCGAATCGGATTTTAGAGTTAAAAGAAAAATCGCCAGCCATATTAATTAATCTGCTCTTTTTATTCAACTAACAGGTCGATCGGGTTGCCATCCGGATTGTTGGGCAGAAGATACAGGGATAATAGACCTCTTGCAAAAATCCTTTTAATCAAATTCTGGAACGGGCTCTCCGGCCCATTCCACAAGAAAAAAAATTTTGTGGGATGGGCCGGAGAGCCCGTCCTAGTTATTTTTGCAAGAGGTCTAATAGCTTCTAACTCTTTAGTAACAGACATAAATTCTGCCGATTGGCAGACGAATCAGCCGGACTTTTTGATTAAGGTAGATATTAAATATCAGGTTTTTTTGACAATTCAACTATTAAGGAGGTACGGGCGCTGTGGAACCGATCGATTTTTTGATTGCTTGGCTGGTGACTGGCAGCAGCTTGCTGCTAATTTCTCAACTGCCGATCGGCGTAGAAATTGACAGCACACCGAAAGCAGTAATTTCTGCTGCGGCTTTGGGAATGTTGAATGTTTTAATTTTGCCAATTCTGAAAGCAGTTTTTTTTGTACCGAACCTACTGACGCTGGGATTGCTTTCCGGTGCGTTTGCTTTTGTAATGAACGTGATTATTTTTGCCTCAGCGGCGAAGCTAGTTGAAGGATTTAGCTTGCGGATGGGCATTTGGAGCGCGGTACTGGGGGCGATCGCCTTGGCTGTAGTTAGCAGCTTTATCAACGGCGCGCTGATTTAGCAACTTCCCCCGATCGAGGGCGATTAAAATCGCCCGATATTTCCAACCCTTGCCTTGCGAGTTTAGTTTGTCGAGAAGCGATTTCAATCGCCGAATATTCCTTCTCCCTTCTATCCGTTACATCCGTTACATCCGTTAAACAATCCGTTGCCGAACTGCCTTCTATCCGTTACATCCGTTACATCCGTTGCCGAACTGCCTTCTATCCGTTACATCCGTTACATCCGTTACAGAATCCGTTGCCGAACTTCCTTCTTTCTTCTCCCTTCTTACTTCCCAATCACCGACTTATAGGCTGTCACCTTAAGATCGATCCCAGTAATATCTGCGCCGACAACAACAGCGGCCGCTCCTAAATCTAATGCTTTTTTAGCCATTTCCGGCCCAGCGATCCCGCCTTCGCAGATAACGGGAACCTTAAGCTTTTCTACCATTTCCGCAAGCAAATCAAATCCGGGCGGCGAGAAATTTTGCGTCTGGGGAGTGTACCCAAAAAGAGTAGTTCCCACAGTATCTGCACCAGCTTGAACCGCCGCGAGCGCAGCTTCTATTGTATCTACATCCGCCATCACTAATTTGCCCAATTCGCTGTGAATTTGTGCGATTAACGTCTTTAAGTCTTCGCCCGGAAGACGGTTTCTCTCAGTAGCATCAACGGCGATAATATCGGCTCCTGAAGCGGCGATCGCTCGCGCGTCTTCAAACCGAGGAGTAATGTAAATCTCGCATCCCGGCAATTGCTGCTTCCAAATCCCAATTATGGGAGCGGATATCTGTTTTCGCACCGCTGCAATGTGAGCCGGAGTGTCAATCCGCACGCCCGATGCACCTCGATTGATAGCGGTGCGAGCCATTGCCGCAATTACGATCGGATCGTGCAGCGGCGAATCAGCAGGTGCTTGACAAGAAACAATTAATCCTGTAGGAATTTGACAATTAATCATGGCGAATTGGGGATGGGGAATTGGGAATTGGTGCTCTTCGGCGCACCCTATATTTATAGCAGTAAGCTGCGCCGAAGAGCACCCTACATAATTACTGTATACCCGAACCCAATCCATCTCCAATCAGTCATTTCTAATTCTTTAATCTAAAATCTAAAATCTAAAATCTAAAATGGTATTACCCATTACCAATCCCGGCCATTAAAGAAATAATTTTGTCCAACAATTGCTCCGGCTCAATCGGTTTAGCCAAACAATCATTAGCTCCCGCCGTCACCAAAGATATCCGATCTGCGGGAATTTCATTAGCGCTTAAAGCTAGAATCTTGATATTTTCAGTAGCGGGTTTTTGGCGCAGTTGGTAAATTATTTCGCAGCCATTCATACCGGGCAAACGCATATCGACAATCACAGCATTCGGCTGCAAAAGTTCAATTTGTTCCACCGCCGCCGAACCTTCAATCATCCACACAACTTGCAGTCCTGCGGCTGTCAGGATATCGCAAATTAACATGGCAGTTTCTTCATCTTCTTCGACGAGCACGAGGCTGCCGCGCAACGAGGAAGAATGCAGCGGTAAAGATGAATTCGATTTTTCATATTTGAATTTTGTGGATTCATCTTTGGTGAGAGTTTGGATGGGTATAAAAACGGTAAAAGTTGAGCCGACATCAACTGTAGAGTTGACTTCGATCGCGCCGCCGTGAAGCTCTACTAACTGTTTAGTTAAAGCCAATCCCAGACCGGTACCGCCGTATTCGCGGCGGTAGGGGGAATCCAACTGCTGGAATTTTTGAAACAAAAGCGATCGCTGATCTTCGCGTATTCCAATGCCGGTATCTTTGATTTGAAAAACAGCGGTGCTGCCTGCCGGTGCAGTACCGGGCTGTCGCCCTGCCGGCGTTCGATTTTTATCTTCTGTAACCCAAACTCGCAGGATGACTCGCCCGCCTTCGGGAGTAAATTTAATCGCATTTCCTAAAAGATTGAAGAGAATTTGTCTCAAGCGGCGCGGATCGGCGGTGAAGCGATCGCACTCTTGCTTTATCCGCTGTTCTTGCACCAGTTCCACACCTTTAGCCGCAGCTTTTTCTTTGAGGGCGTGCAGGCTCTGAGAAGCTAATTTGGAAAGTGAAAATTCACTAATTTTTAATACTGCTTTTCCGGCTTCTACTTGCGATAAATCTAAAATATCGTTAATTAATTCTAATAAGTGGTCGCCGCTGTCTCGGATAGTTTGCAGGTACTGCCGCTGCTTTTGCATCGGTACTTGTTTGCTGCCAACTTTGCCGTAAGACCACCGCAGCAGCGTGTCGGAAATGCCGATGACGCAGGTGAGGGGAGTCCGCAATTCGTGGCTCATAGCTGCCAAAAATTCGCTCTTGGCGAGGCTGGCAGACTGGGCGGCCACCAGTGCATCGCGCAGTTCTTGTGTGCGCTCTATTACGCGCTGTTCTGAGGTGCGCTTTTGCTGCTGGACTTCTGCATAAAGTTCGGCTTGGTAAATGGCGATCGCCAAATGTTCTGCTATTTGCCGCAAAAATGTTTTTTTGCTTTCTTCCCACTCGCACACACTACACTGGTGGGCAATTAGCAGTCCCCACAATTCGTCTTGAACTACGATCGGCACTAGCAACTTCGCCCGCACCTTCGCCCGCCGCATCAACTCTAAAAAACAAGGCTGCGAAGAGTAAGTTTTTTCCACATCCGCGACGCACAAAGTCAAACCTTTGCGATATTTCTCTCTGTCAATGACTCCATCGATAAAACACTGGGCGTCTTCACTAAAATTCAGTAAAGAGGAGATAGCATCGCTGGCTAAAGCTTCGTAGGTGACGCGACCTAAATACAAGTAAGAATCGGAATTTTCTTTGATTTCACCAGACCCAGAAACTGCCGCAGGTATTTCTTTAGCTAACTCGCCCTTGTGCGGCGCTGGGACTTTTTCAAATTGATAAATTAACAGGCGATCGACCTCCAAAAACTCTCGCACTCTCGAAACAGCTTTTGACAAAATTACAGGCAATTCCAAACTTTGGCGGATTTGAGTTGTCACCTGATTCAAAAGCCGTTCTTGTGCGAGCTGCTGCTGCAAAGCATCTTCCACCGGCTGACAAAATGAAATGCAGGGACTGGCAATTTGTAATTGATTTACGGCTTCGGAAATCTGGCGTTTTAGCGTTTCGGGATCTATCAGTTTGGGCGCGGCGGATTTTCCCTTTATTTCAGTTTGGGTGTGTAGGGGCTGGCGACTGTTTTGGCTGGCATTTACAGCGAGAATATCCAGCAAATTTAGAGTGAATTCGCTTTGAAGAAATGCCGAGTTTGGCTGTAGATTTTTAATTGCTTGTTTGAGGGCGCGAAGGTCAATTTGCCTCTTCGGTGCGGGTGTTATTTCTGCGAGTTTGTCTGCGAGGGGAGAGAGGAAATTGGCGATCGCCCCGGGATCGAAAGTCAACTGCACATTCAATTGCGAATTGAGATTTTTTTCGCTGTGCTTGAGTCCGTTTTTTGCGGACTCATCTAATAGGTTGCCGCGCAGCAGCGCGCTAAACCGATCTGATACCACTGCTGCAAACCTTTGCGACGAGTTTTCCAGATGTGGAGAATCAGCGATCGCATCGTCAGCCAGCCAAATCGCCCCGGGGAGTTCAGCCATTTGCTGTAACAACTGGTAAACAGCCTCAAACGTTGCTACCGGCAAAGTCCGACTTAAGGTTTTTGGTTTCAATCTAGATATTTTCCCGGTTGTTTTAAAGAACAAAATATGAAAGCCCCTGTTTTCGGGACGGAACCCGGGGCGCAGGCGCGGCCCAACAGACTTGAGATGAAAGTAGTCAGAAGGCTGGCTGTCGTCAGGCCCTGGAGGCAGAGAGCTTATTTCTCCCTATAATTGTTATTACTTTGAACAATCTTATTCCAGTATAATATTAATATATAATTTGTTAACTTCTACTTAACAGTATCCGGGTAAATGAGCAATCCAACTCAACTCACCCCCGATTTCACGATCGGACATCTGCCGTGTCACCACTTCCAAGTGAGTGCTGCAACTCCAGGACAGGTAGTGGCTGAAAGATTCGAGCAAGAACCAGACCTGCCGGGAGTCATTATTACTCACGAATCACAGGTATTGGGAATGATTTCTCGGGTCAAATTTCGAGAGCAAATGAGTCTTCCCGATCGCGTACAATTTTACGGGCAGCACCCGATTCGAGCCTTGTTAGATTTTATTAGAATTCCGCCTTTGCTGCTTTCTGAAAACTGGAAAGTTGAGGATGCCGTGCAAGCGTCTCTCCACAGGCATAAAGACTTGATTTACGAACCAATTATTGTGGTAAGGGCCAACCATAGCCACCGCATTTTGGACGTTCAAACTCTGATGATTGCCCAGTCTCAACTTTTAGCACAAGCTAACAAAACTATTCAAAAATACCGAGCAGAAAGACACAAATATCAGGCGATTCTTCAACAAGAACAGACCAAACTTCAAGAATGCAAGGAGCTTGTGAAATCCCAACAGCGTCAAACAGAAAAATCGCAGAATACTCCGACTTCCCAGCAAGTAGCCCTGGTAAAACAAGCTGAAGAAATAGCTATCATGAATCAGCGATTTGTGAGGATTGCGAAGCTAATTTCCTCGGAAGGTCGGCAAGCATTTCAAGCTACTTTTCAAGGTGCTAATTCTATTTGCAACAATACAGATAAAATTTTGGGCGTTGGCAAAGCAATAGCTAATGATTTAGAAACGGTTAACCGCACTTCCCGAACCATCCGGGAGGCGATCGAACAAGTCAGGCATTTAGCTGTACAGGTGGCTGTAGTTACCAATCAAATGGGAAGTCAGCCCAACGGCCTGAGCCAAGTGAGTCTAGAAATTGGCAGGCTGGCAAGTAAAACTTTTGAATTGGGAACTCAAATGGAGCAAATTGCCAGCCGATTTAAACTTCGCGTTCACGAACTCACGGAGGCAGCAAGAGCGGGTGCTAATGTGGCTAAATCCGTGACCATCAAGATCGATCGCGCGGAAATGGCGCTGTTAGAGTTAGAGGAATTAATAGCGGAAAAAGATTTCAATTCACTTCCAGCTATCCAAGAATCTTTTGAAGTCAGAAAAAGTGTTAGCGCTCATTCTTTAGTTAAAGAGATAGAACAAGCAGAAGTCGCGGTTTCAGAGTTGGAAGACCTAGTTAAGCATCAACATTCATCGCAATATCTGATTCAAAAAATCCAGGAGGCGCTGAAGTCCAAAAAGCCATAGAATTAGACAAAATTCTAGGAAACATTTCAATAGGTGAATAAACACAATCAAAACAATGACTTACTATTTCACTATTCAAAAATATTATTTGTTATAGTGAAGATGGGAATTTTCCTAATAAAGCTTGATAAAGGCTATTTAACTACCCAAAAAAATAGATAAAAAGTCACTAAGCTAGCTCAAAAAACAGGTTACATTTATGAAAATTCTGCTAGTAGAAGATGACGCAGTGACAGTCAGTTTGCTGACCCAAGCGCTGAACTCTCACAATTACAATGTGACTGCGGCAGCCGACGGTGAAACAGCCTTGCAGTTGGCCGAGGCTTACGATTACGACCTGATTGTTTTGGATGTGCTGATTCCGAAACTCGACGGCATTAGTTTGTGTCGGAAATTGCGATCGTCCGGCTGCCAAATGCCGATTTTACTGCTGACAGCGCTAGACAGCAGCAGCGATCGAGTCCAAGGTTTAGAGGCGGGTGCAGACGATTATGTGGTCAAACCCTTTAATCTCGAAGAATTAATCGCTCGAATTCGGGCTTTGCTGCGCCGGGGGCAGGCAACTTTGTCGAGTACAAATTTGACCTGGGAAAAACTGCAAGTCAACCCGGACACTACGGAAGTAAGTTATGCCGAACAAGTGCTGCACTTGACTCCCAAAGAGTACCATCTGCTGGAACTTTTCCTGAGAAATCCCCGGCGTATTTTCAGTCGCAGCGCCATCCTCGATCGCATTTGGTCGGCCGGCGAATTTCCTCAAGAAGAAGCCGTTACCGCTCACATCAAGGGGCTGCGGCAGAAGCTGAAAGCAGCCGGGATGATTGTAGATTTAGTGGAAACTGTGTACGGATTGGGCTATCGGCTCAAAAGTCTGCCTGAAAATATTGAGAGCCAAAAAGTTGCCCGGAAAACGGCAGAAACTGCTAAAAGTCAAGAGACTTTATCTGCTGAATCCAGCGGGCAGAACCAGGAATTAAACAATGACGAGCGCCGCCTCAAAGTCCTGAATATAGTTGCCCAAATGCGGGAAAATTTAAAAGCCAATTTTATAGAAAAGGTGGCGATATTCGATCGCGCGATCGCTCAAATCAAAACCGGAACCCTGGAGGACGAACTGCGGCGGGAAGCTCAGGCGCAAGCTCATAAATTAGTCGGTTCTTTGGGAACTTTAGGGCTGCCGAAAGGTTCGGAAGTTGCGCGCAATATCGAACATTTGCTCAAGGCGCAAAACGTCTTGAAACCGGGGAATGCTCAGAAGATTGAGGAATTTCTGCATTTGCTCAAACAAATCTTCGATCGCCCGCCGCCCGAACCTGAAAGCAATTTGGTTGCTCAGGTTTCTCAACAGCGCCACATCCTGATGGTTGATGATAATACTTTTCAGAGCGATCGACTGAAAATAGCAGCATCCGGTTCTGGCTTCCAGATAGAAGTCGCCAACTCTCCGCAAGCGGCAAGAAGTGCGATTTCTCAACAGCCTCCCGATGCGATTTTGCTGGATTTGACATTTTCCAGAACTCAGCAAAACGGACTTACTCTGCTAGCCGAACTCCTCCGTGAAAAACCCGAAATTCCGGTGATGGTTTTTAGCGCGAACAATCAATTGAGCGATCGAATAGAAGTTGCTCGTTTGGGATCTTCCGGCTTTTTACACAAATCTATCCCCCCAGCAGATATACTCAAAGCAGTCGCCCAAGTTCTAGACCAAACAGGCCCTGCTGCTGAAGCTAAAGTTATGGTGGTAGACGATGATGTGCATCTATTGGCTGCACTGAAAATGATTCTACAACCTTGGGGTTTTCAAGTAACAACATTGGACGAGCCCGAAAAGTTCTGGGAGGTACTCGAAATCACTTGTCCAGATTTGCTAATTTTAGATGTGGAGATGCCCGGTTACAGCGGTATCGAGCTGTGTTTGGCAGTGCGGAACGATTTGAGCTGGAGCAAGCTCCCCGTGCTATTTTTGACGGCTCATTCTGAGTCGGAAACAGTGCGCCAAATGTTTGTCGCAGGTGCTGACGACTACGTGAATAAGCCGATCGTGGAACCGGAATTGATTGCTCGCCTCCTGAATCGTTTGGAGCGGACTCAACTCAGGAACAGACTGGCTCAGGTACAACGCTAATCCGATTTTATATTTTATATTTTGGATTTTCGATTGCAGAATTGGGAATGACATATTGTATATGGGTTGGGAGCTGGGCTACACTTGTATTCTTTTTTGAAACTGATATAAGCAAGCCCGATCGCAGCAGCGGGCGTCCGAAACTGCCAAGGCAAGGAATCGCCTTGATTTGGGATTGTTTGGTTGTGCGATTCGGAAGCGGTGGGGTTGATTGATGTTTAGCCGCTCATCAAGAACATAGACTAATTTAGAGAAGTATTAATCACATGAAAGCAATGGTATTACGCTCAGACACAGCCGCTCTCAATGACAGCGACTGCGAACTAATTTACGCTCCGGCTTCGATTCAACCTCACGGCATCCTTTTGGTGCTGGAAACTCCAGTGTTGAAAATTTTGCAAGTTAGCAACAATACTTTTGAGGCGATCGGCATTTACCCCGAAGCACTTTTGGGCAATTTTTTACATGAATTTGTCAAGACTGAGGAAATTGAGGCTGTTGAAAAAGCTTTATTTGAAAACGACCATCAACGTAACCGTATCAACTTATCATTCACAAGTCAAAAACGCAAGTCTTTTTTTCAGGGGACTGTGCATCAATCTAGTTCAGGATTAATTGTTGAACTAGAACAGGTTGTAGCCCCTAAAGCTAGCGATTGTTTCAATTCTTATCATTTAGTCCAAGAGCCGATCGACAAAATCCACAAAACACCAAACCTGCAAATGCTGTGTCAGACAGCAGTTGAAGAAGTGCGGAGGATTATCGGTTTCGATCGGGCGATCGTCTATCAATTTGATGCCACCGGTGCGGGGGAAGTTGTCGCCGAAGACAAAGTAGAAAGTTTGCCTCCTTTACTGGGACTGCACTATCCGGCTGCCGATATCCCCCCCCAGGCAAGAAACCTGTTCAGCATGAATCTAATTCGGTTTATTCCCGATATTAACTGTCAGCCTGTAGAACTAATTCCTAAGTGCAATCCGCTGACCGATCGCCCCCTGGATCTGGGCTTCTCTTTGTTGAGAACAGTTTCCCCTTGCCACGTTCAATATCTCAAAAATATGAACGTTGCCGCTAGCATGACCCTGACATTAATTAAAGATAAAAAACTCTGGGGATTAATCGCCTGTCACAACTCAACACGAAAGTACGTTAACTACGAAACAAGAACGGCTTGCGAACTGCTAGCAAAGTTTGTGAATCTAGAACTCAGCTACAAACAAGATGGCGAAGACCGGGAATATGCAATTAGTTTAAAAGAACTTTGTCATAAATTTGTCACGAATATTTCTCAAGAACACTCCTTTGTAGAAGGTTTACTTAAATCCCGAGATGAATTGCTGGCCTTAGTGGGTGCTAGCGGTGGAGTTGTCTGTGCCAATGAAAATTTAACAACCATCGGCAAAACCCCAGAATTGCTAGAAATCAAAAACTTAATTGCTTGGATAAAAACTCAAATAAATAATGATATTTTTTATACAGATTTTCTCTCAGAACTGTATCCGCCATCCGAGAAGTTTAAAGAAGTGGCTAGCGGTTTGCTGGTGCTTACCATGTCCGAAATGAAAAATTATTATATTTTGTGGTTCCGTCCCGAAGTAATTCAAACTATCAACTGGGCCGGTGAACTAGAGTGGTCAATTAAATTAAAACCGGATGGCAGCAGGCTGAGGTCTCCTCGCAATTCCTTTGAGTTGTGGCAAGAAACTGTGAGGTTAAAATCTTTGCCTTGGCAGCGGTGCGAAATTGAAATAGCACGAGAACTTCGAGTTGCTATTACTAGCATTGAGTTGCGGAAAATGAATCAGCAGCTCAGCTTAGCTTTGTCGGCTACCAAAATCGGATTTTGGGACTGGGATATGCAGAAAAATCTCATTGTTTGGTCGAGGGAACACGAAGAGTTGTTTGGGTTGGCACCGGGAACTTTTGCCGGAACTTATCAAAGTTTTGCAGCTTGCATTCACCCAGAAGATTTAAAAAGTATCGAGAATGCTGTAAATCAGATCCTGGCCCAGCGAGCAGATTACTTTCAGGAATACCGCGTGATTTGGCCGGATGGCAGCATTCACTGGATTGAGGGGAAAGGTAAGTTTTTTTACAGCGAAGCAGGCGATGCAGTGCGGATGGTGGGGACAGTTACAGAAATTACCGATCGCAAAGCTAGAGAATTACAATTGCGCCTGTTGGAATCAGCAGTCACCACGAGTAACGACGCCGTGTTAATTACCGAAGCTGAACCGATTGACGAACCGGGCCCGCGAATTATTTATGTCAACCCAGCTTTCACGCGGATGACCGGCTATACGCTAGAAGAAGTTTTGGGCAAAACGCCGCGCATCTTGCAAGGAGAAAAAACAGACCGCGCCAGTCTCGATCGAATTCGGACAGCTTTGAAAACCTGGCAGCCGGTGCGGGTTGACACGATCAATTACCGCAAAGACGGGACGGAATTTTGGATAGAAATGAGCATTGTGCCAATAGCTGACCAAACAGGTGGGTTTACCCATTGGGTATCAGTACACCGCGATATTAGCGATCGCAAACTTGCTGAAGCCGCCCTCCAACAGCTCAACGAACGGTTAGAAATGCGAGTTTTGCAGCGCACCCGAGAACTAGAAAGCTCTCAAGCAGAACTTCGGGAAAGCGAAGCTTTATTTCGCTCTCTGAGCGAAAGTTCCCCCGTTGGCATTTTCAAAATCGATGCTGAGGGGAAATGTACCTATACAAATCCCCGGTGTCAAGCAATTGGCGGCTTCACACCGGCATCCGCTTTAGGAAACGGCTGGATGCGGTTTGTTCACCGCGAAGACCTCAAACTAATTCTGTCTAAGTGGTCGGAATCGCGATCGCTAGATGGGGAATTTTACGGAGAATTCCGCCACATCCAGCGAGACGGAACAATCCGGTTTTGTCGGTTTAAAACAGCTCCGATTTTTTCCGACAGAGGTCAACTAATCGGTCACGTCGGCACAGTCACAGATATCACAGAAAGTCGGGCAATTGAAAAAATGAAAAATGAGTTTATTTCCATTGTCAGCCACGAACTGCGAACGCCACTTGCCTCAATTCGCGGTTCTTTAGGTTTGCTGGCGGCTGGGGTGCTCAAAGATAAACCGGAAACTGCCAAACAAATGTTAGAAATCGCATCGAGCGATACCGAGCGGTTAGTGCGTTTGGTCAACGATATTCTAGACTTAGAGCGGCTCGATTCGAGCCAAGTTACTCTCGTCAAGCAGTGGTGCGATGCACAGGTTTTGATGCGGAAGTCTGTGGAAGCTGTGATGTCTGTGGCTGCTGAGAATAACATTAATTTGTCGATTTTGCCCGCCGAAACGGCACAAATTTGGGCTGACCCCGACAGGATTGTGCAAATGCTGGTAAATTTGTTGAGCAATGCGATTAAATTCTCGGCTCCGCAGAGTACAGTAACTGTCAGGGTTGAAGATTTGGGCGATTCCCTGCGGGATAGCTACGCTTCACGGGTTTTATTTGAAGTCAAAGATCGAGGGCGGGGGATTCCTGCGGATAAACTAGAAACTATCTTTGGACGGTTTCAACAAGTAGATGCTTCTGACTCCCGCCAAAAAGGAGGTACGGGTTTGGGTTTGGCTATCTGTCGCAGCATCGTGCAGCAGCACGGCGGCAGAATTTGGGCCGAAAGTGTTGTCTCAGAAGGCAGCAGTTTCTATTTCACAGTGCCTGCACCGTTGGAAGGCGAAGGGGGAAAAAGTTTGGAGTTTTGAGATTGCTTTCATAAGAGATCGCGACAGCTAACGTTCCTCGCAACGCAGGCGGGGAGCATAAGTTTGGGAGGCCTATATGTCGATTTTTCGGTTCTCGGTTTAAAGGGTACATTTCGCGTGCGTAAGTTTTCTTTCGGTTGATGATGATTAATGTGAACTACCAGACTAGAAATGCTCCGCATACAGCACTGGCTTCCTGATTCATCGGGATGTGCTTTTATCTCCCCCAAGATAAGTAGTCTTACCGTCCCTCCACAGGCGGTCGTCCTAGTTCCTAAGACCCATATTTTTTCTTGCAACACGTCCCGTTCAGCTTGGTTTTTGCATTGGGAGATAATGGTCAAGATACACCTATCATATCATTGATTCGTTATCACTCAATTTATTTTCTCACCTCACTTTCATCCCGTCACTCATCCTGTAAACAGATAGAGTGCGGGACTTCCCGTTCGCATTAGTTAAAATTTGGGTTTTAATTATGTCTGAAAAGCGCATTCTGGTAATCGATGATGAAAAAAATCTTTGCAGCGTGATTCAGGCCTGTCTGGAACATTTAGGTGGCTGGACGGTACAGAGCGCGCTCAGCAGCAGCCAAGGATTGCTTTTAGCTGAAACTCAACTCCCTGATGCTATTCTGCTAGATGTGATGATGCCCGATATGGACGGAGTTGCTTTGTTTAATTTGCTGCAAAACAATGCGGCTACTCGGGGGATTCCGGTGATTTTCCTGACTGCTAAGGTGCAGGCGATGGATTTGAGCGAATTTGCTGATTTGGGGGTAGCGGGAGTGATTGCCAAGCCTTTCGATCCTTTGAGTTTGGCACAGCAAGTTGCGGAAATTCTGGGTTGGGAACCGTTGCTGTGAACAGGGGTAAAATACCTCGCAGATAGCATATCAAACTCGGCATTTGAAACCGCTACTAGACCAACAAAGTCGGCCGAGTCCCGCGGAAGAATCAAGGGGTCATTAAAGCCGGATGACGCTCGAAAATCCGCTTTCTCATTCCCTTGATTGTTGCGAAAATCACGCAATTATGTTATTTAGCCGGGTTGATGCGTCCAGGAAAGTCCTTGTTTTTCCGGCTGTTTTCAGAATTTCCTCATTTTTTTGATTTAGCTTTGAGATCGATCGGTGATTGGTTAATGTAAACTCTGATTCCCTAGAAGTTCAAGAGATGATCTCAGGGAGTCGGGGTTTTTTGTTACCCGCAAAGTCGATCTGCCTCTACCGTATTTACACGCAAAATAACTCTTCCAGAAATTACGTAGTGTTTCACCCGGAATCGGGAATGCAGCCAAGTTTTTTGGTAAAAACTCCGGTTTCTGCGTAAGTGTTGCAATCCCTGCTTCGGGCAAAGTATATTCATCAAAAAAAAATGACGATCTTCATAATTTATTCATATTTTTGAAATAATGTTTATTCCAGGCTCTTGATTTGAAGGTCGATCGCACTCTCAGCAGCATCCCGCTGGCAAAGAACAAACCTGTTGTCAGGGGAGTTCGGGTCAGTGACGGTACTTTCGATTAGCTGGTGCGACAGCACAACCAACCTGAATAAGTCAGGAGTTACGCACTGCATACCAAACAAACCGGGTTTTTTCACCGCAAAAAACCGGGTTTCTGCGCAAGTCCTCTAAGTGTTGGCAAGTGTTGGCAAGTGTTGGCAAGCGAACTCAATCAAAGAAAAATTCATAACTGAGGATGTGATTCGCGCTCTCGAATAACGCCCCGTAAATAAGTCTGTCTTTTTGTCAAGAGCAAAACTCGCAATTGCCGCTAACAGGCCAAGCCAAGTCTGAGTAAGTTTTTTAAAGAGTATGGAGATTTTTAAAATGTCATATCAGCTATCTTGTAAAGGTAACAATCAAATTCTGTGCTATTACCCAAATATTACCAACCAAATTCAGGTGGTTCGGATTGGGAACATTCCTAATTGGTACTTTGAAAAAGTGTTGTTTCCGGGACAGCGACTGATGTTTGAAGCTGCGGCAGAAGCAGTTTTAGAAATTCACACAGGCGCGGTGGCAAGTGCTATTTTATCGGACAAAATTCCCTGCTACGTGCTGCGGGTTATAGAAGAGGTAAGTTCCGAGTTAGAGCTGGTTATTCCAGAAGAACGGTGTGCGCTATTAGCCCGCTAAGATTCACGAGAAATCAGACGACATCGAGAGCGGCAACAAAAATATTAGTTAACCAGTGTTTGGGAACGGGGAAAATGCAGAAAAATCTTGTCAATATCACCTTGGCCGCAGTCACAGAAGAAGTAGAAATTATCTTGGAGTCTTATCCCAAGTATCCCTACCAAGAAGCTTTTTCGCCCTCGGGCTTGCGGCAGGATTTAATTGCTTACGTGCTGAGCCGAGTTCCTAATAGATATAGTGCGATCGACTCCGGCGAGTCTGTGCCGAACCAAACAGTGCAGTTTCGCTGTTCTTCAGAGCAGTTGCTGCACATAGAAAATTTGATTCATACTGGCATTCGCGACGTGCTGCACAGCTATGAGAAGATAGATTATCGCCTTTGCGAACAACTTAAATCCTGTTCGCAATTTGCTAGTTGATTTAGATAGTTTGTGGTAAATGAGGGAGATGCCGAGATCCTCGGCACTCGGTTGGGCGATCGAGCTATAATTGTGCACGCACTCACCCGATCGATCGACACTTTTGGTAATCGCCGCAGCCGTCGCACGGGCCATTGGGATTGACAGCACAGCGCAGAATTTCCGATCGAGCGTTAAAGTGGCAGCTATAATCTCCGATAACCCAGATGCCGCTTACAAATGTTCTTTCCGTCGGCGGTTGAGCCGACTGCACGTACAACGCAATTTTTTGCAGTTGGTAGCGGCCGGATTTGAGTTGATAGCGGTGGTGGCGTTCCAAAACGGCGTAGGTTTGTCCCTCTAAATCTAGATAGTTCCCCGGTTGGGGCGTCCAATCCAGCCGAATGCTACCTAAAGATTGGCGGGGGTGAGAGAGAATCACCTCTACGGGTAAAGTATTTTGTTCCATGTGGCGGTGCGACAAGCGAGTACACGCTGATGGTATCGCATTGCGGGACTTGGAGCGCTTGGGGTGCGTTTGTAGTGAGGACTTCAATCCTCTGATTTTTATGAGGACTCAAGTTCTAACTACAAACCAATTTACCGCGTTTGTAGTGATTTTTATGAGGACTGAAGTTCTAAGAGACCTCTTGCAAAAATCCTTTTAATCAAATTCTGGAACGGGCTCTCCGGCCCATTCCACAAGAAAAAAAATTTTGT